>JAEZAL010000222.1 GCA_023427705.1 Bacillota bacterium
AAAAATACTTTAATTGAAATTAGATCTAAAAGTATTAGTAAAGAAGAGCCTAGCAAGGAATTAAAACATATCAATTTATCTAAAGATAGTTTTAAAAATTATAGTATAACCATGAAAATATTTTAAAAATGAAAAACCACCTGTTTCCATAACAGGTGGTTTTAGGGGAGATATAATCTATATGCTAATATAGTTTGGGGGAACTATATTAGTTGTTTTCCAGATGCTTATCAATCAAATTTTGGATTGTAGGGGTACATCTGTAGCCTCTGCATCCACCAGTACAAGCTCCTGTTGCCTTAGAAACTTGTTCTACAGTGTGAGCTCCGGCTTTGATTGCATCTTTAATTTTGGATCTTGGTATTGCCTTGCAAGTACAAACTTTAGTAAGCTTATCAAGGACTTGTTCGTTTAAGTTATTTTCCAATTATCTTTCCTCCTAATATAAGAAATAGATTAAGGAAAATAAAGGGGATAAAAAATAAATTTTTAATATTTATTCTTTATGTTTATATTATAATAACAATAAAAAAGAAAGTCAATACTAATTGATAAAAATTATTAATTAATTTTTAATATTAAATCAATTTAAAATATTAAGTATATAACTGTTTTTTCTTAAATTTATTAAAATATTCTCAAATATATACTTTTATAATATTTTACTTTGTAGTAGAATAGGTATATAATTTGTAAATTTAAAAACTATGAATAGGAAAAGTACTTATTTGGATACTTTAAGAGAGTGACTGGTTGGTGTAAAGTCATAGAGAAGATTAAGGAAAATCACCTAGGAGTTTGAGGCTGAAAGGTTATATAGCTGATTAAGTTTTTCACGTTAGCCTGCGTTAAGGGATAGAGTATGTTTGTACTCGAAAATAATAGTTTTCTATATTTATAGGGAACTTATAACCTTAGGTGGTATAGCGAATATCTTCGTCCTATTGGGCGGGGTTTTTTTATTTTATATTACATTATTAATACTAATATAGATTTACTTTTGTATAATTAGTTTCTTATAGTAAATAATTTAAGATGTATTTAGTATTATTTAAGTAAAAAAGGTATAACCTTAAAGCAAATAGCTTTTAAATATAAATTAATCAACGGAAGGGAGTTTTGAAATGTACAAAAAGGTTGAATTACCAAAAGGTTTTGTTGGTATGGAAAAAGAAGTAGCAGACCTTTGGAAAGATAACAATGTAATTAAAAAGAACTTTGATATGAATCAAGATGGTGAATATTTCACATTTTATGATGGACCTCCAACAGCAAATGGAAGACCTCACGTAGGACACGTATTAACAAGAGTTATGAAGGATATTATCCCAAGATATAAAGTTATGAAGGGATATAAGGTTATAAGAAAAGCTGGATGGGATACTCATGGTCTTCCAGTAGAGCTTGAAATAGAAAAGAAACTTGGAATTTCAGGAAAAGAACAAATAGAAGGTTATGGAGTAGAGAAATTCGTTAAGGAATGTAAAGAATCAGTATTTACTTATGTTAACATGTGGGAAAAGATGACTGATCAAATAGGTTACTGGGTAGATATGGAGAATCCTTATGTTACTTATCATAACTCATATATAGAATCTGTTTGGTGGGCATTAAGCCAAATGTGGGAAAAAGGACTTTTATATAAAGGTCACAAAGTAATGCCATATTGTCCAAGATGTGGAACTGGACTTTCTTCTCATGAAGTATCACAAGGATATAAAGATGTTAAGGATTTAACTGCTATAGCTAAATTTAAGGTTCAAGGAGAAGAAAATAAGTATATACTTGCATGGACAACAACACCATGGACATTACCTTCAAACTTAGCACTATGTGTAAATAAGGCATATGATTATATTGAAGCTAAAGTTGGTGATGAAGTATTAGTAGTTGCTAAGGATTTAGCTGCGAAGGTATTAGGTGAAGATTACGAAGTAATAAAAGAGTTTAAAGGAACTGAATTATTAGGAACAAAATATGAAAGATTACTTCCATTTGGAGAAGTAGATGGAAAAGCTTTCGAAGTTATTCATGGTGATTATGTAACATTATCAGATGGTACAGGTATTGTTCATATAGCTCCTGCATATGGTGAAGACGATAGCTTTGTTGCAAAACAAAATGGAATAGGATTTATAAACTTAGTAGATGCTAGTGGTAATTTCGTAGAAGAAGTAACTCCATGGGCAGGAAAGTTTGTTAAGAAGTGTGATGATAGCATAGTTAAATACTTAGAGGAACACAATAAGTTATTTAAAGCTGAAAAACATACTCACTCATACCCACACTGCTGGAGATGTGACACACCATTACTTTACTATCCAAGAGAAAGCTGGTTCGTTGCAATGACTAAGCTTAGAGATAAGCTTTTAGAAAACAATAATAAGATTAATTGGTATCCAGATAACATAAGAACAGGTAGATTTGGTAAGTTCTTAGAAAATGTTATTGACTGGGGTATATCAAGAGATAGATACTGGGGTACTCCACTTCCAATTTGGGAATGTGAATGTGGCCACAGAGAATGTGTAGGAAGTATAGCTGAATTAAAAGAAAAAGGAATTAATGTTCCAGAAGATATTGAACTACACAAACCATATATTGATGGTGTTAAACTTAAATGTTCTGAATGTGGAAAAGAAATGACTAGAACTGCTGAAGTTATTGATTGTTGGTTTGATTCAGGATCAATGCCTTTTGCTCAATTACACTATCCATTTGAAAATAAAGAGTTATTTGAAAAGAACTTCCCAGCTCAATTTATTTCAGAGGCAGTTGACCAAACAAGAGGATGGTTCTATACATTATTAGCTATTTCAACAGCTATATTCGATACTAATCCATTTGAAAACTGTATAGTTTTAGGTCACGTTTTAGATAAGAAGGGCTTAAAGATGTCTAAGTCAAAGGGAAATGTTGTAGATCCATTTGAAGTATTAGACTCACAAGGTGCAGATGCTACAAGATGGCATTTCTATACTGCAAGTGCACCATGGCTTCCAACAAGATTCTCTATTGATGATGTTCAAGAAGCGCAAAGAAAGTTCTTAAGCACTTTATGGAATGTATATTCATTCTACGTTCTATATGCAGATTTAGATAAGTTTAATCCATTAGAATATAAAGATTTTAAATCAGAAAATGTTATGGATAAATGGATAATGTCTAAACTTAACACATTAATTAAAGAAGTAGATGAAGATTTAGCATCATACCAAATAACTCAAGCAGCATTAGCTATTGAAGAATTTACAGATGAACTATCAAACTGGTATGTAAGAAGAAATAGAGCAAGATACTGGTCTGAAGATTTAACAGATGATAAGATTGGTGCTTATGTTACATTATATAGAGTTTTAACTACTTTAGTTAAGGTAGCAGCTCCATTTGTACCATTTGTTACAGAAGAAATTTATCAAAACTTAGTTGTAGGTTTAGATAAATCTGCAGAAGAAAGTGTGCATTTATGTGCATGGCCATTAGTAGATGAAAATGCTATAGATGGAAAGCTAGAAAAAGAAATGGATTTAGCTTATACAATAGTTAAGCTTGGTAGAAGTGCAAGAAATGGTGCTAATATTAAAAATAGACAGCCACTTTCTAAGATGTTATTATCAACGGATGCTATTCCAGAATACTACGGAGATATTATAAAAGATGAGCTTAATATTAAATCTGTAGAGTTTGGTGCTGATTTATCAGAGCATGTTAACTTTGAAATTAAGCCTAATCTACCTGTTCTTGGAAGACAATATGGTAAGTTAATTCCAGGAATCAGAAAAGAAATTGCTTCTAAAAATCAAATGGAATTAGCTCAAAAATTACAAGCTGGTGGAACTGAAACTATTACAGTAGATGGAACTGAAATAGTATTAAATAGTGAAAGTGTACTTGTAACTATGCAAGGTTTAGAAGGATATGCTTTTGCTGGAGAAGGTGAAATCGGAGTTGTTCTTGACACTACTATTACAGAAGAATTAAAAGAAGAAGGACAATTAAGAGAAATAACTTCAAAGATACAAAATATGAGAAAAGAAAAAGGCTTTGAAGTTGCTGATAAGATAAAATTATTTGTTTCTGGAAATGATATGTTAATTGATATAATTAATAAGTATTCAGATGTAATAAAGAGAGAAACATTAACTCAAGAAATTGCTATAAATGAAGATGTTGATTATACTGAAACTATTATTAATGGTGAAAAGTTAAATATGACTGTTAAAGTAGTTAAGTAGATATTTTTGTTAAAAAGTTAGAAGTTTCTATGAATCTTCTAACTTTTTACTTGTTTTATAGTGAGTTCTTATAAAGAGTAACCTTGAATATTGTATAAACTCTTTGTAAATAGTATAATTATAGGTAAAATGAGATAAAAATATTAATTTTTAAGATGGAGTGATGTGTATGGCTACTTCTATAAAAGATGTTGCTAGAGAGGCAGGAGTATCAATTGCTACTGTTTCTAGAGTTTTAAATGACATAGATGTTGTAAACGAGGACACTAAAAAGAAAGTTTTAGATGCAATTAAGAAGCTAGGATATAGACCTAATATTGTAGCGAGAAGTCTAAAAACTCAAAGAACGAAGACGGTAGGGATTTTAGTTCCGGACATATCAAGTGGATTTTACCCTGAGATAGTTAGGGGAGCCGAAGATGTGGCTAATATTTATGATTACAATGTTATTTTATGTAATTCAGACTTTGATGTTGAAAAAGAAAAGGAATACTTAAGAGTTCTAAGAGAAAAAATGGTTGATGGAGTTATTTATATGAGTTCATCATTACAAGAAGAAATTTTAGATATAATTAACGAACTAAATGTAATGACAGTTTTAGTTGAAACTAAGGATAAAGAAGAGAGTTTACCAAGTGTAACTATAGATAATACAAAAGCTTCAAAGGAAGCAACAAATTATCTATTAAACAAGGGACTATCTAAAATAGCCTTTGTAGGAGCTAAAAAGGATACTATGAATGCTTGGGGAGATAGATATATAGGTTATAAGGAAGCATTAAGCGATAAAGGTATTGCTGTAGATGAGAGTTTAGTATATTTTGGCGGATTAAAAGTTAAAAGTGGATATGAAGCTGTAGAAAGTTTTGAAAAAGCTAATAAAACATATGATGCTGTAGTTTGTGCTTCTGATGAAATTGCTATGGGTGTTATTAATGCTTTAAGAGAAAAGGGAAAGAAAGTACCAGAAGATGTAAGCGTTGTAGGATTTAATGATAATATTATGTCATCTGTTTTCTATCCAAAGATAACTACAATAAAACAACCTAGTTATGATATGGGATCAGTAGCAATGAGAATGCTTATTAAATTACTTAATAAGAGAGAGTTAGATGAATCTCAATTTGTTCTTGATTACACATTAATAGAAAGAGATAGTTGTAAATAATTATTTTAGAAGGAACTGTTTTAATAGTTCCTTCTAATTTTATTAAACTAATAATTACTGGATATATTTATAAACAACTAACAAAACTTTACAATATTTTTATAGATATGTATTGTTAGGAAATAAAATCCATGTTATAATTAAACAACAAATCATTAAACGTTTTCAAATTTCAACTGTGTATAAAATCATTTATATTTGATTAGAATGGGTACTAATCATTGAGAAATTAGGTTATGGTCAAAAAAACAACTTCTAAAAAGAAGTTGTTTTTTTTTTGTGTGTTTATTTTCTTATTAAATATAACTATATAATACCTTCAAGTTTTAATATGTTTTCTAATTCTTGAACCTTTTCAGTTAAAGTAAGAAATTTTTCTCTTAACTTATCTTTTGGAAGATTAGTATCATCTATAAATTTCTCCATATCTTCTACTGTTTTTAGAGCCTCATCTATATCTTGTTGAGCTATTTTTAAGTTTGATTCCTTCATAAACTATCTCCTTTATGTATTTAAAACATAATTAATATTACTTATATTCATCCTATCACTAATAAATAGCATATTCAAGTCATATATTTATAGAAGAAATTGCTAAGGGGTGTAGATTTGATAAATTACATTTGGTTTATTATGATTTTTTTCGGAATATTAGTTGGTTTATTTACAGGCAATGGTGAAGTCATATCTAAGGCAATAGTAAATTCAGCTGACTCAACAGTATCTATGATTATAGGATTAGTAGGACTTATGTGTTTTTGGTGTGGAGTTATGAAGGTAGCAGAAAAAAGTGGATTTACAAATAAATTAGCTAAAATTTTAAGACCTATTTTAAGAATAATATTTAAGGAAGCAGCAAAGGATGAGAAAGCTTTAGGTGCTATAGTTATGAACATAACTGCTAATATGATGGGGCTTGGAAATGCAGCAACTCCTTTTGGAATAAAGGCTATGCAGGAAATGGATAGACTTAATAAAGAAAAAGGAGTAGCTTCAAATGATATGTCTTTATTTTTAGTTTTAAATGCTGCTTGCATTCAACTTGTTCCTTCAACAGTTATCTCTATAAGAGCAGCTGTAGGATCTAGCAATCCTGGTTCTATAATTTTGCCAGCGGTTTTAGCAAGTACATTTGCAGCTATAACAGGAGTAGTTCTTTGTAAGTTTTTACAGAGATATTTTTAGGGGAGGATATAATTTATGTTTCAGTATATAACAAAAAGTATTATACCTATAATTGTAGTTATTATAATAACTTATGGAATGATAAAAGGAAGAAAGGTATACGAGTGGTTTGTTGAAGGGGCCAAGGAAGGATTAAAAGTTTGTCTTAATATATTTCCATATCTTTTGGCCATGATAATTGCAGTTAATATTTTTCGAGAAGCAAAGTTACTAGACTTATTAAATAATATGATATCACCAATAAGTAGTTTAATAGGATTACCTAAGGAAATAGTACCTTTAGTTTTAGTTAAGCCATTATCAGGGAGTGGTGCTTTAGGTATATTAACAGATATAGTAAAAACTTATGGTCCAGATAGTTACATAGGATTAATAGCTTCGGTTATTATGGGAACAACTGAAACTATTTTTTACACTATCACTGTATACTTTGGAGCCGTTCAAATAAAAAAAATAAGACATACTTTATGGGCGGCGGTATTAGCAGATTTAACTGCTATAATAATATCCATTTTTTTAGTTTCTAAAATATTAATGTAAATATTAATATTTAATAAAAAAATTAATGAAAATTAATTACTATGTAATAATTTTGTAACTAGTTACCATTATATTTCAAATATAATATAATTATTAAGAGAGAATGGAAGTGATATATAGATGAAATGGATTGAAAATATATTTTTAACTGATGATGAAACAAAAGTTTTATCAATTTACTTAGTCTATGGAGTTGGATTAGGAATATTTATTGGATTATTTTTTAGTAAGGTTGAATTATTTTTTGCTTTAGGTGGAGTAATTTCTGTTATAGTATCACTTTTTAAGATATACGCATGTAGAATAAAAAAACATAATAGAATTGATATAAATAAACTTTAGAAATAATATGTATTTTAGTTAAAATAAGCTATATAATAATAAATTATATAGCTTTTATTTTTTACTAGGGTGGTGAGGAAATGGCTACAGAAAAATTTTATATAGTAAGTGATAAAATTATGCCAGAAGTTTTTAAAAAAGTATTAGAGGTTAAAGAGAATCTTTTGACTGGTAAAGCAAAAGATATAAGTGAAGCTGTAAAACAAACAGGAATAAGTAGAAGTACTTATTATAAATATAAAGATTCCATACTTCCAATGACTGAAGGATTAAATAGTAAAAAGATTACTTTAGTTGTTTTACTATCTCATGAGGCAGGTACTTTATCTAAAGTTCTAGACTGTATTGCTTTCAATAAGGGAAATATATTAACTATAAATCAAGATATACCTATAAATATGGCTGCTAATGTAACCATAACAATAGATATATCTAATATTAAAAAAGATTTAAAGCACTTAGTAAATACTTTAAGAGGATTACCAAATGTAGTGAGTGTTAAAGTATTAGCTATGGAGTAAAGGAAGGTGTCAAAATGAACAATGAGTTTTATAAAAGTAATAGGAATAAAGTATTAAGTAAAATTAAAGATAATTCTTTATTAATATTATTTGCAGGAATATCACCTAAGAAAACAGCAGATGAAAATTACCCTTTTACACCAAATAGAAATTTTTATTATTTAACTGGGATTGATGAAGAAGAGCATATTCTTGTTTTATCTAAAATAAATGGAGAAACTAAAGAATATTTATTTATAAAAGATATTGATCCTGTTAGAGAAAAATGGGAAGGTAAAACAATTAGAAAAGAAGAAGTATTTGATATTTGTGGAATTAAAGATGTTAAATATATAAGTGGTTTTAATAGCTTTATAGACAATCTTATTCTAAACAAAGAAGAGATTAATATATATTTAGATTTAGAAAAAGCAAATGCATCTTTTAATTTCTTAAAAAAAATTAAAGATAAGCACTATAATATAAACATAAAAAATGCTTATAGATTAATAGGTGAATTAAGACTTATAAAAACTGAAGAAGAAGTTAATAGAATAAGAAAAGCAATATCAATAACTATAGATGGTGTGAAAGAGCTTATGAGAAATTCTAAAACAGGAATTAAGGAATATGAACTTGAAGCTTATTTCGATTTTGTATGTAAGAAAAATGGAGTGAAAGACTTTGCATTTAAAACTATTGCTGCATCTGGAAAGAATGCAACAATTTTACACTATGTAACTAATGACTCTGAAATAAAAGATGGAGATTTAATTTTATTTGATTTAGGAGCTCAATATAAGTATTACAATGGAGATATTTCAAGGACATTCCCTGTAAGTGGTAAGTTTACAGA
>JAEZAL010000246.1 GCA_023427705.1 Bacillota bacterium
TTAAAAGGAGAAAGTATGGATTTACAAGAAAAAATTATAAAAGAGAAATTAATTTATAAAGGAAGTTTTTTAGATATAGTTAATGTGGATGTAACATTACCAGATGGTAAGAATACATCTAGAGATATAGTTAAACACCCAGGTGCAACTGCAATTATAGCTTTTCTAGATGAAGAAAATATAATTTTAGTTGAGCAATTTAGATTAGCGTTAAATAGAACTATGTTAGAAATTCCAGCTGGGAAGCTAAATAAAAATGAAGAAATTATAGAGTGTGCAAGAAGAGAGTTGCAAGAAGAAACCGGCTATATGGCAAAGAATTTAGAGTATTTAGGTTGTTTATCTACAGCACCAGGATTTTGTGATGAATTAATATACTTATATAAAGCAACAGATTTATCTTTAGGGGAAAAAAATGAAGATGAAGATGAATTTACAAATGTAAAAATAATGAATATAGGTAAAGTAAAAGAACTCATAAGAAAAGGTGAAATAATTGATGGAAAAACAATAAGTATATTTGCTTATTTATAGATTTTACCTAAAAAGACTATGTTAAGTTGATTAAATTAATTTAACATAGTTTTTTCTTTAAACTTTTTATATACTTTTTTCATTTACATATATTCAATTATGAATAATAAGAGGTTTATTATCATAGTATGATTTATAGCAACTTCTTAGGGGGGAGTATTATGAAAATGGTTGAAAAAATGAACTCTAACTTAAAAGAAAATAAAATATTCTATTTATTAGTATTAACATTTTTCTTTGTTGGAATATTACTGGGTGCATATACCATAAAATATATGGATGGAGTAGATGCAAAGGATTTATCGGACTATTTCACAGGATTTATTAAAAGTATTAATAATCAGGAAATTAAAACTAATGAATTACTTATTAGCATAATAAAAAATAACATATTAACAATAATACTTATAATAGCACTTGGATTCACAATTTTTGGAGCTCCTTTAATTTTAATTATGGACTTAATAAAAGGATTTACTTTAGGATATACCTTTAGTTTTTTATTAACCACTTTTGAAGGAAAGGGTATTTGGATAGCACTAATATCTACAGTGCCACAAAATTTACTTTATATACCTTTTTTTGTAGGCATAAGTATAATTTCATTAGAATTATCATCGGCGAAAATTAAAGAAAAGTTCTTTAACGGAGCAAGATTTAATAAGGCTATATATAGTGGATTAGTTATGAAATTATCTTTCTTCTTTATATTATTTATATTAGGGGTTTTGGTGGAGTGTTATATAAGTCCTGGACTAATAAGACTGGTAGTTACGAATGTTTATAAAATAACATAATCCAATGAAAATAAAGAAGGGATAAAGAATTTTTTGTCGAATAAATAATATATTAGGATAGGGGATTAATATGAAAGAAATTGTGAATAATTATAAGGAGTCTTTATTAAAAAGCCATAAAAGTGAAAACACAGTTTATGCATATGTAACTGATGTTAATTTATATGTAAAATATTTAAATAGTAAAGAAATTAATATAGATGAAACCGACAATGTATCAGTTTTAGGATACATTCAACATTTGTTAAGTCAGGGTAAGTCAGAAAGATCTATTAATAGAATAGTAATAAGCCTAAGAAGCTTTTATAATTATTTAAAAGATCAAGAAGTAGTTAGAGAAATTCCAAAAATTTATTATAAAAATACTTCTACAACAAGAAAGTTGCCTGAAATTTTAACTATTGAAGAGGTAGATAGAATAATTAGAATTGTAGATAAAGACTCTAATAAAGGAATTAGAGATAATGCTTTACTAGAATTAATGTATGCAACAGGAATGAAGGTTTCTGAAATAATTAATATTAAAGTCTATGATATAAATTTAGAATTAAATTTTGTGAAATGCCTCGATAACAAGCACTTTGAAAGATTGATACCAATAGGTAGAAGTGCAGTAGAGGCACTTAAAGAATACTTTAGTATTAGAGATAGAATAGCTTGTGAAGGTGTAGATAACCTATTTGTTAATTTAAATGGTAATCAATTAACAAGACAAGGTGTTTGGAGAATAGTTAAAGAATACTCTCATAAAGCAGGAATAAAAAAAGAAGTTAATTTAAATACTTTTAGGCATTCATTTGCTGTGCATTTATTACAAAATGGAGCAAATGTAAGAGCTGTACAAAAGCTTTTAGGAAATCAAGTATTAACTTATATGGACACATATTATGAAATAATAAACAATGATAAAATTAATATTGTATATAAAAACTCTCATCCTAGAGCATAATATATTATACATTAATTATAAGTTGATTTCTCAATAATAAGATTGAGTATTTTAAAATTATATTAGAAAGTAACTATTGTAGAAAAAAGATAAGAGTTATATAATAAAAAAGTAATTTAATAAGTTTAATCAAATTTTGATTTATATAAAGAGCTAATAATTAAAGAAAATATATTTCTGTATTAGAATATTGTAATAAAATTATATTGCTTAAATTTAGAAAGATAGTTTTACATATATAAGTGAAACTATCTTATAATATTTTAATATAGAAAATAATATTATAAAAAAGCTTTTTAATAACTATTTAAATAATAGGAGGACATATTCTAATGAGAATGTATGATATTATACTTAAAAAAAGAAAAGGTCTGGAATTGACTAAAGAAGAAATTAATTTTTTTGTGCAAGGTTTTACAAAAGGAGAAATTCCTGATTATCAAGCATCTGCACTACTAATGGCAATATTTTTTAATAAAATGAATAAGAATGAAACTGCTAATTTAACTATGGCAATGGTTAATTCGGGAGATGTAATAGATTTATCATCAATAAATGGTGTAAAAGTAGATAAGCATTCAACAGGTGGAGTTGGTGATAAGACTAGTATTTGTCTAACACCATTAGTTGCATCACTAGGAGTTCCAGTATCGAAAATGTCTGGAAGAGGATTAGGTCATACTGGTGGAACTATTGATAAATTAGAATCATTTAATGGTTTTTCAGTAGAGTTAACAGAAGAAGAATTTATTAATAATTCTAATGAAATAGGAATTGCAATAACAGGCCAAACTGGCAATATTGCACCAGCTGATAAAAAGTTATATGCCTTAAGAGATGTTACTGCAACAGTAGATAATATGTCTTTAATAGCTTCAAGTATTATGAGTAAGAAAATTGCTTCAGGTGCTGATGCAATAGTTCTAGATGTAAAAGTTGGAGATGGAGCATTTATGAAAACTCCTGAAGATGCAAAGGCTCTTGCAAAGGAAATGGTTGATATAGGTACATCTGTTGGAAGAAAGACTATTGGAGTTATATCTGATATGGATCAACCTTTAGGATATGCAATTGGAAATGCACTAGAAGTAAAAGAAGCTATAGATTTATTAAAAGGAAATGGACCAAAGGACTTATTAGAATTAACATTAACTTTAGGTAGTTATATGCTTGTTTGTGGTAATAGAGCTGAAAATTTTGAAGAAGGAAAAGCTTTATTATTAGAAAATATAAATAACGGTAAAGGAATTGAAAAGTTAAAGGAATTTATCAAAGCACAAGGGGGAGATCCATCCTTTGTTGATGATTGCGATAAATTACCAAAAGCTAAATATATTGAAGAAGTTAGAGCAGTTAATAGTGGTGTGATAACTAAGATAAATGCAGAAGCATTTGGATTAATTGCTATGGAATTAGGTGCTGGTAGAGAAACAAAAGAAAGCGAAATAGATTTAGCAGTAGGCATAGTACTTAATAAAAAGAGAGAAGAAGAAGTAAAAGCAGGAGATATATTAGCTTATATTCATAGTAATGATAAAAACAATATAGAAAAGGCTAAAAATAATATATTAAAGAACATTATTATAAGTGATAAGATTCAAGAAAAACTACCACTAATATATGATATAGTACAATAATTCATAGAAATATGATAAGAAGATTTATTCTTTTTATCATATTTTTATTTTTATTGGTAATAATAAGCTTGAAAGGAGGAAATAAAATGTATAAGAATAAAATTAAAAAAATAATAACACTTTCTTTGAGCTTATTAACTTTAAATATGATACCTGTAAAAGCATTATCAGGACCAAATGAAGTTGAAATCTATGAAGAATGGAGTACTCAAACTTTTAATGAAGAAGGAATAAATGTAGATGCAAAATCTGCATTATTAATCGAGCCTGTTTCCGGAAAAATCCTATATGAAAAAAATCCAGATGAAAAGTTTGCACCAGCCTCTGTAACAAAAATTATGACTATGCTATTAACTATGGAAGCAATAGATAGTGGTAAAATTTCTTTAAGTGATAAAGTTACATGTAGTGAAAATGCAAAAAAAATGGGGGGAAGCACTATGCTTCTCGACACTGGAGAAGTAAGAACAGTAGAAGAATTATTAAAAGGTGTAGCTATTGCATCAGGTAATGATGCTGCAGTAGCATTAGCAGAATATTTAAATGGAACAGAAGAGGCATTTGTTGAAGCAATGAATAAAAGAGCCCAAGAACTTGGAATGATAAATACTACTTTTAAAAACTGCAACGGTCTACCAAAAGAAGGACATTTATCAACTGCAAAAGATATTGCTATTATGTCATTAGAACTTTTAAAACATCCAACAATTTTAAAGTACACTGGTACATATATGGAGACAATATCTGAAGGAAGATTAGCACCTGTAGAATTAGTAAATCATAATAAACTAGTAAGGTTTTTTGAAGGTTGTGATGGTTTAAAAACTGGATATACAGAAGAAGCAAAATATTGTATATCTACTACAGCTACAAGAAATGGTGTTAGAATGCTATCTGTAATTATGGGAGCACCTACCTATAAAGTAAGAAATCGCGATGCTGGAATGCTTTTAAATTATGGTTTTTCTAAATTTGAAGGTAAAAAAATATTAGTTAAAGATGAAGATGTAGAAAATATATATTTAAGCAAAAATACAGATAAGTTTTTTATTGCAAAAGCTAAAAATGACTTAATTGCTATTGTGCCAAAAGGTGATAATAACGAAATAGAAAAGAAAATAGTAATGAGTGATATTAAGAAGGAATATAAAGAAGGCGAAATCGTAGGAAAATGCGAGGCTTATTCTGGAGAAAATAAAATAGGCGAAGTAGATTTATATTCTGATAGAGACGTAAAACTAGGTGGAATTTTTGAGAACTTTAAGTTCAATATGAAGAATATGTTTAGAAAAGGGATATAGAAAGGGATTCTTAATTGAATCCTTTTTTATTGCTTTAAAAAGGTTGTTCTTTATAAATAAACTTGATATTATATTCTAAGGAAATAGAATATTAAAGGCGGATGAATAATATGGAAATGCCAAAAATTAAGGTAGCAAATTTTGAAGGTCCATTTGATTTATTGCTACATTTAATTAAGAAAAATGAAATGGATATATATAACATTGAAATATATAAGATAACTAATCAGTATTTAAAATATTTAGATGATATGAAGACTATGGATCTTGATATAACTTCTGAATTTATAGTAGTGGCTGCAACTTTAATTGAAATTAAATCTAAAAAGCTTCTACCAGTTATTAAGGAAAATGAAGAAAATGAAGAAGATATAGAAAAGAATCTTATGAATAGGCTTATTGAATATAAGAAGATAAAAGGAGCAGCCTTATTTTTAAGAGAAAAATACATTAATTCAGGTGAAATTTATACTAAGAAGCCTGAAATAATTAAAGAAGTAAATATAAATAAAAAAGAAGAGGATATATTTAAAAATATAACTCTACTAGATTTATATAATATTTATAATAGGCTAATTGAAAATTATTTAAATAAACATAATAAAGAAAATGTAATTCAAAGAAAAATATATGTTGATAAATATAAAATTGAAGATAAGATGAACGATTTAATGGTTAAATTTGAAAGTGATAAAATTGTTAAGTTTAGAGATATTATAAGAGAAAGTGAATGTAAACTAGAAGCAGTTGTAACATTTCTAGCATTGCTAGAGTTAATAAAGCTAAGAATCATTAAAGTATATCAAGATAATAATTTTGACGACATCTTAATGGAAAGGAGACGAGGAAGTGAATAACATAAACGTATCACAATATGAATTTGAGGAAGTGTCCTCAAAACCTAAGTTAAAATCTTCAATTGAATCACTTTTATTTGTTAGTGGAGAACCATTAACTTTAAGAGATTTTAGTAATACATTAGAAGTTTCACCTAAAATACTTAAAAGTGTATTAGATGAAATGCAAAAGGAATATGAAGAAGAAAAAAGAGGTATAAAATTAATTTCAATAAATGGTGAATACCAATTAGTTACTAAAGCTGAAAATAGTGATTATATACAAAAATTATTAAGAAAGAATAAAAGACAATCATTATCTCAAGCATCTTTAGAAAGTCTAGCTATAATTTCATATAAACAACCTATTACAAGGATAGATATAGATGAAATAAGAGGAGTAAAATCTGAAAGTGCATTACAGAGATTATTAGAAAAAGACTTAATAAAAGAAGTTGGCAGACTAGAAGTTCCAGGAAGACCAATTTTATATGGAACTACTGATGAATTTTTAAGACAATTTGGTTTAAAAGAATTAAATGAATTACCCTCATTAGATTTATATGATAATAAAGAAGATGAAATTATAGAAAAGATGAATGAAGTTATAAAAGAGATATAAGATATATTTTAGTAAACTAAAATATATCTTATATAAATTAATATAAATTATTTGAAGAAGAATCACTATTATCGCAACTATTAATAGGAGATGCTTCTTCAGCATCATCTTTTTTACATTTACTATCATTGTAAAAACCTTTTACAATGTCTATAATTTGAGGTACAGAATCTACTATCCTATCATATGTATTATTTTGTTCTACTGGCAGTAATCTTACAGTATCTTTTCTTAAAACTAAGAATGCTACAGGTTTAACCGTAATACCAGCTCCAGAACCACCACCAAATGGATGATTTGACATATTATCTCCAGGTCCTATACAAACATTTCCGAATTCACTTCCACCTGAAACAAATCCAAAGGTTACTTTTGATATTGGAATTATATAACTTCCATCTTTAGTTTCTACTGCATCACCGATTACAGTATTAACATCAATCATTTCCTTTAAATTTTCCATGGTACTTCTCATTAAATTTTCAACAGGATGCACATTTGTCATATATTTCTCCCAGACTTGGGAGCCACCTCCTTATTTTCTATACTTTTTAATAATAAAAATAACATATATATAATATTAGCAATATTAAAGTAAAATATACTAGTTATACCAAAAGATAATAAAGTTGTATTGAACTTAGGATCAATATCAAAGGATAATTTTTTTATATTAAAAATTATGCTTAGAAAAAAATATAGTAAATTAGGTAAATTACAAAGAAGCCCATATAAAAGGGCAGTAAATGCTGCATCATCAAAACCATAGATTAAAAAAGCATTAATTTTAAGTTTGGGTTTAAATCTATTAGTAGAGATATTTTTATATAATTTTTTAAAAGATATCTTTTTAGGATGCTTCATTTTTGCATTTGATTTAGCTACAGTTTCTTTAACTTTAGGCTCTTTTTTTATTATTTTTTTTAGTAATTTATTTTCAATTCCATTTTTAGTAGAAAAGAGAGTATATTTATATAGTTTTATTATTAAATTGTTATTTAAATATTCTATTTTAATTTTTATAGGTATAGGTAAAAATAATATTATTAAAATAATGATAAATATAATGAATAATTTCATCTTGTATCCTTTCATTAAAATTA
Organism: Bacillota bacterium; assembly: GCA_023427705.1. Classification (GTDB taxonomy): domain Bacteria; phylum Bacillota; class Clostridia; order Clostridiales; family Clostridiaceae; genus Clostridium. The sequence goes on from JAEZAL010000246.1 coordinate 7,780, forward strand.
TCTAATATAGAAAATTTAAAAAATATGTTTAAAATTTATCTTTTAGAACAAACTATTCCTAGATGGCTAGTATAGAGGGTGATATTATGAAAATTATAAAAAAAGTTCTAGCAACTATTTTATTAGTATTATTGACATTAACATGCAAAATGTATTCAATAAAAGCTTTAACTGAAGATAATATTGATAATGATGATGTGTCAATTGAGATACTTGAAGAAGATTTTATAAATATATCTTTAGATGAAGTTAATATCAACGCTCCACTTAAAGTGTCTGCACGAAATGCAATTGCAATAGATGCAGAAACTAATCAAGTTTTGTGGAATCAAAATGGAAATGAAATAGTACCTATGGCAAGTACAACAAAAATATTAACTGCTCTTGTTGCAATAAATTATGGTGATTTAGAAAGAAAAGTAACCATAAGTAAAAATGCTTCATCTATTAGAGGTTCCACAGTTGGATATTCTGCAGGTGAAGAAATAACCATCAGGGAGTTATTATTTGGTTTGATGTTCAGATCTGGTAATGATGCAGCTATAGCTATTGCAGAAGATATAGGAGGCTCCATTGAAGGATTTTCAAATATAATGAATGACTATGCTAAAAGCATAGGAATAATTGACTCACACTTTGAATCTCCACATGGATTAGATAGCCCTAAACATTATTCATCTGCATATGATTTAGCAATATTAACATCAAAAGCAATGGAATCTGATGTTTTTAGAGAATGTGTAGGAGAAAAAGTAATATATAAGGATAAATACAATTTCACTAGAGATTATCAAAATATAAATAAGATATTATATAAGATACCTGGTGCAAATGGTGTAAAAACAGGATATACAGGTGGGGCTGGAAAATGCTTAGTTTCATCTATTAATCATAATGGTAAAAATATAATAATAGTAGTATTAAACTGTGTTGATAGATGGAATGTTACTGAAAAGATTTATAATTATGTTATTAAAAGTAATGAGTTTATTACTAAAACTAATAAAGAAATCTTAGATGAAGAAAAACTTGCCGGATTAGGTAAAATTGTAAGTGAAGAAGATATTACTTATGGCTATAAAGAAAGTGATGTAGTAGAAGTGGAAGTATTTAATCCAACAATTGATGTTGAACAAGGAGATATACTTGGAAAAATATCTGTTAAGGATAAGTTATATGAGAAGAATAAATTCCCCTTAATAAGTAATATAAATATAAGCAAAGAAAAATTAGAAAATATAATATTTGGTGAAAAATAGAGATTACGGTCTCTATTTTTTTTGTATTTAAGATTGTAACAAAATAAATTATATAAAATAATCTAATATTGTATAAGAAATCGTTGGAGAGAGATAAAGGAATGAGGGAAATTGTAGAATGTATTGATTCTGGAACAGAATTTTGTCCATGCAAGCTAGCAGAAGCAGGGGAATGTATAGTTTGTTCGCAATTACAGGGAGGATGTTTTTGCGATTGTTTAAATTGGAAGGGGGTTTGCATTTATCATGAATTTATTAATAATGGTTCTAAAGCTAAAGAAGGAAGAAAAACATATAATTGTTTAGTAAAAAAGATAGAACTTTATGAAAGAGATTTATTATTAATTAAGTTTGAAGTCCCTCACAAATTAGCAATAGATTTAGTTAAAGCAGGTAGCTTTATATTTATTAGGCCAGATGAGAATAATATTTATTTTGATGTACCTATTTCTATACTAGATTCTGATATAGATAACAATATTTTAACAATTATGATTGAAATTAGAGGCATAAAAACTAAGAATTTATTAAATATAAAAGAAGGTAATACAATAACTATAAGAGGACCATATTGGAATGGTGTATTTGGATTAAATAACTTAAATAGCCAAAGTAATAATAATGTTTTAGTATTAGCAAGAGGAATTGGAATGGCACCAATGATTCCTGTAATTAGAAAATTACATCAAAACAATAATAATATAACTTTAATTTTGGATAATACACCATATAAAAATAATTATGTAAAAGAGTATCTACAAGATTATGATGTAAATATTATTAATGAAGTTTTAATAGATAAAGGTGACATTAGCGATGAAGCTAAGGTTATAATTAAAAATCTTATATATGAAAACAATACTAATTATATTCATATAGCAGGTGCAGATATACTAAGTGTTAAGCTAATAGATTATTTAAATAGTATAGATAGAAAAGATATAAAGCTTTCATGCTGCAATAATATAAAAATGTGCTGTGGAGAAGGCATATGCGGAAGTTGTACTGCTAGATTTTCTGGTCATAGAGTTAAAAGATTCTGTAAAGTTCAAACAGAGCCTCGTAAAGTTTTTGAAGGGAGAAGATTTATATGATAAAAGTTATTATAGTTGGTGGTGGATGGGCAGGTTGTGCAGCTGCAATAACAGCTAAGAAAGCAGGTGCAGAAGTTCATCTTTATGAAAAAACTGATTTATTATTAGGCCTTGGAAATGTTGGGGGAATAATGAGAAATAACGGAAGATGGACAGCCTCTGAAGAATTAATAAATCTTGGGGCAGGAGATTTAATTGATATTGTTGATAATACAGCTAGACATAAAGATATAGAATTTCCAGGTCATAAGCATGCAACGTTATATGATGTAAATTTAATTGAAGGTAAAGTAAGTAAGTATTTAGAAGAAATGGGTATAAATATTCATATAGAAAGCAGAGTTACTGATGTTAATTTAGAAGGCAGCAAGATTAAAGGAATATATCTTAGTGATGGTAGCTATGAAGATGGTGATGTATTCATTGAAACAACAGGAACTACAGGTCCAATGGGCAATTGCTTAAGATATGGAAATGGATGTTCAATGTGTATTTTAAGATGTCCAGCCTTTGGTCCAAGATTAAGTATCAGTGAAAGATGTGGTGTTTCAGATATACATGGAGAAAGAGATGTAGATACATTAGGAGCAATTTCAGGTTCTTGTAAATTAGCTAAAGAAAGTTTATCAAAAGAAATTGTTGAAGAGTTAGATAAAACAGGTTGCGTTATATTAGAAGTTCCAAAAGAAGATATAAACTATGATAAGCTTAATGCTAAGGTATGCCAACAATATGCTTTAAAGGAATTTGCAGAAAATATTATTTTATTAGATACTGGACATGCTAAATTAATGACTACCTATTATCCATTAAAGAAGCTTAGAAAAATAAAAGGATTAGAAAATGCAAAATACGTAGATCCATATGCAGGTAGCAAAGGAAATTCAATACGATATTTATCAGTAGCTCCAAGAACTAATGATTTAAGAGTAAAAGGAGTAGATAATTTATTTTGTGCAGGAGAAAAGTCAGGATTATTTGTTGGACATACAGAAGCAATTGTAACTGGTTCTTTAGCAGGACATAATTCTGTAAGATTAGCTATGGGAATACCATTATTAATATTACCTTCATCAATTACAATAGGAGATATAATTTCATATGCAAATGAAAAAGCTGAAAGTAGAGAGGGAAGAAAAAATAGATATACTTTTGCAGGAGCTGAATACTTTAAGAGAATGAAAGACTTAGGATTATATACTAAAGATAAAGATGAAATAAAGAAAAGAATTAGCAAAGTTAATTTAGATAACGTATTTAATCAAAAATTAATATAAATAGTATTCTTATATAAAAAGTATATGTTTCAGGAGAATATAGAGTGATAAAAAAGACTATTAAGTAAAATGCACCCTATAGAGTAGACAATTCAAAAAAGTCTACTCTATATTTATTTAGCAATTTGTATAAATAGATATCCATAGACAGTATATAGGCTAAATGGTATAATTAATTAGTTTTAAAGCCAATATTTAGAAGAAATAGATATAAAGGGTAGTGAGGTGGGAAATGAATTATAAACAGATACAGTTAAGTTTACCTTTAGGTGAAAATGTGTTTCTTAAGAAGTTTGATGGAGAGGTAGTTGAAGGGATTGTTTCTAAGATTGGGATATCTAACACTACTCTAATTAATAATAAAACTGAAATAGTTGTTGATAATGAGGATATTAGTGATTTTACTTTTAATAATTTCTTTAAAGAAGAAACAATAAAAAAGTGCCTTGAAGTTAATGCCATAGAAAAACTAGATGAAATAGTAAGTAAATTTGAGGGGATTAATTTAGGTGAGTTTAGAAATAAACTTAATCAGGAGATATTAAAAAAATTACCTGAAGTAATTTTAAAAAAAGTTAATACTATTCAAAGTTTAGTTTATCAAAAAGAATTTAATATAGCTAATATTGGTCAAAGAATTTCAGTATTAAGAAAAAATATTGAAAATAAAAGTATTAATGCTGATTATCAAAGGTATGTGAAAAGTTATCTATATAGAATTGAAGCTATGATTTCATATAGAGATGGATTAATGCATGTTGCTATTGATAAGTTAAGATGTGCAATTATGACTTATGAAGACAGCGATGATTGGTTTAATGTATATTTATGTGGTGTAAAAAGTGAAAACGTTAATCATCATTTAGCAACGTATTCATTATATAAGTATTTTGAAAGTAATAAGATAAATCAAAAGAATATCGATGTTTTTATAAGCCTAACTAAGATTGTTTCAATAAAAGGATTTTATAAGACTTTTGTTAATTTTATTAGAAGTAGAAAAGATGAGAGTGAATATGAGTATATTTCACAAGGTGTAATGTATTTATTATATAGAAGTGAAAAGAGAGATTTAGCAATAAAATTATTTCTAAGACTTAAAGAAGTACAGTTCTCTATGGCAATTGTTTCAGTATATCTTTATGATTTACTTGAGTTCACAAATAAGAATTATATATCTTATGAAAAGGCAATAAATAAGATTATTGAAAAACAATCGAAATTAGAAAATGTTGAAATTAATACTACCTTATCTCAAGGATATGTTTATGAGTATGTAGTAGAAGATAATAAGAATTTTGGATTTGTTGCTGGTGATAATTGGAATAGTTATTATTTTAATAATTCAACTTTTGATAATAATGTTTTAGATAAAATTATTACTGCAGTTAACAAGAGAGAAACTTTAGAGGTTAACATAATAGTAAGAGGGAATCAGCCATTATGCATATATTTCTACTTCAGTGAAGAGAAGAATTTTAGTGAAGAGAAAATGATGTCAATTGTAAAAGCTTTAATGAGCGATGGTGGATATAAGAAAGCCTTAGATATTATAAATCATTTAATTAATGTTACTGGAACAGAAGATAAGTATCTAGAGTTAAAAGTTAAATGTGAAAAAGGGGCTAAAGATAGAACTCTACCAAGGGGGAAAACTCATTTTGCTAGAGCTAAAAGGTTTGAAGTGATAGAAGAGGACTTTGAAAAGGCTATAGAGTTTTATAAAAAAGCTGTTAATGAAAATGATAGAGTGTATGAGTCAGCTATTAAGGTAGTTAAACTTTTAAAAGAACAAGGTAGGGATATTGAGTCAATTGAAATTCTAGAAAAAGCTATGTCAATGGACAAAACTCATATAAAGGAATTTGAAAATGTAATTATTTCTGTTTATAAGAATACTGGACAAATTGAAAAAGCTGTAGAAAAGCTTAGTGTATGGTTAAATGAAAATAAATCTGAACCAGAAAAAGAAGTAATATTATTTAGAATAGCTAAGATGTATACAGAGGCTGGAAAATATTCGAAAGCTTTAAATACATACAAACAAGTTAAAAACTATGAGAGCAATCCTTCTATATTAAAGAAGGTGGCAGATTTATACATAAAATTAGAAAAGTTCTCTATGGGACAGGAGTATATAACCAAGATAAAACAGAGCACTTCTGAAATATCTATTAGTGATTTAGAAAAATTAATAAATGCAAATAGGGAAGAGTCTATTAACTCTCTAATAATTGAGTTAGAAGAATTACTTAATAGAGGTGATATTGAGTTAATAAGATCATTGCTAATTGGATCAAGAAATATTGTGATTGAAGATGATGAGGAAGATGATACGCCTGAAGGAATTACTAATACTTTTAACTTATTATTAGAAGAAAAAGAGTACCAGAAAGCTAAAATATTCATTGTAAATAAACTTATTAAGAGTTTTAATTGGAGTCATTCTTGGGTTTTACTAAGCAGATGTTATGAAGAACTAGATGATATTAAATATTCTTATACATGCAGTTATATAGCATGTATATTAGGAAACAAATCGGTACAATGGTCAATGTTATCGGCATTTACCCTTAAGTATGGATTGTATCCAGAGTTTTTAAAAAGTCTATATAACTACATTTTAACAGAGGTTGATTTTAATCAAGGTTTTGTTAGAGTAGAAAATTATATAAGAGCTTTATATAATGTGAAGAATATTGAAGTAAATAAAGATTTCAAGTATTTAGCTAATAAGCTAGCTGATAAAATACGTGAACTTTATAGTGAAAAAAGAAGTGATGATAAAAGTAGATTGGCGGTATATAGATTAATTCGTAATATATATCAAGTATCAGAGGAATATAAAAAGGCTTATGGTGAATATTATAATGAATATTTAATATTTAATAATATCTACTATAAGGCAAAGATGGCTACATGGGCACTTTCTAAAGGGCTATTAGATGAAGCATATGAGAATTATAATGATATTTTGGAACTAGATCCTTTAAATAGATGTGCAATAGTTGGTTTATCTCTAGTTGATGCATCTAAGAATAAAAAAATAATAAATGATAGTATATTCGATATAATGATGTGTTATCCAACTGTGCTTTCTGTAAGTGAGCTAATTAAATTAAGAAATAATAATGATTTAGAAACGTCATTAGAATTATTTGATCTAATGCTCCAACTATATCCAAGTGATTTTCCAGTTAGATTTAGTTATTATTCACTTTTAGCTGAAAGGGGCACAAAGGAAGATATTGATAAGGCATATTCAGGATATATGGTTATTTTACAAGAGGAATTTAACTCAAATGAATTTAGTAAGTTCAACAAAGCTGCATTTGCAACACTTTTAATGTGTATTAAGTATGATAGAGAAGATGATTCTAACGCTGTATTGGATTTATATGATAAATTTAATACATATAATAAAAAACAGTTAAAGTTTCTAAAGAAGGATAAGCAAAGATTTATTAAATACAAAAAACAATTATCTGAGTTAAAATCTCTTTTAGGTAAAGAGGAGTTTTATATTTATGATGAAATTTCAGAGTTGATTTTAGAACAAAATGTATTTAATATATTGAAACAGCTTAAGAGGATAGATATTGAAGTATATAAGAAGTACCCAATATTATTAAAGATATTAAAGGAAAATAGACTAAATATAATTATTATGCTATTACTTAAAGAATCTTTAGAAATAGTTGATGATAATAAATTTATTAATAGTACATGTTATAAATTGTTTGAGTGGATAACCCCGTATGGAATACAGGTAAGAAACAATATATTAACTGAATTATCAAGAGGCACAATGTCTCATGAAGAAGTAGCTACTATATTAGGAATAAGTAAATTATCTGAATTAGTAAAGCATTCTTTAGATGATAAAAATATACATGGTAAGAAACTTGCTATAGAAGTAGCTTTTTTAATTTCAGATAATGATTTAAACGTTTATAAAGCAGTTAGTTATCATAATAGTAGTTTAAACTACGATGTAGCTGTTAACAATCTTAAAATACTTATAGAATGTAAAGAGTTTAACTACGGATATTCTTTAATTGGAAAAGAGTATTTTAAAGTTGGATTATGGGAGGAAAGTTTAGAAAATTATAACAAATATTTCAAGCTACAATTTAATAATTATGAAATAAATGATGTTATAACATTAAAATTTGCATATATTTGTGAATTAATTATAAAAAGTGATTTAGGAATAATAGACTTTGAGGCTTATAGACTAGATGTACTTATAAAGGCAATTAACTTAATGTTAAAGATACCAGAGATAACATCATATGTTGATAAACTAAAAGAGATATGTTCTAAAGAGGAGAATAGTAAGTATCTTAATATAATTATAGGTATTAATTTAGTATCACTAAAACAGTATGAGGCAGCATATGAAAGGTTTAATCATATAAAATCAATAGATGAACTTGGATATGTATATTTAGTAAATTTCTTGAATAGAAAAATGAATGAAAATGGCTATGAAGGATTATTTAAAACTACTGTATTAAATGAAATATGTGAGTTAAACATTGTATATGGTGTAATTGATGATTCAGAATTAAATGAAGATAATATTGTTTTAAATATTGAAGAGAATGCTACTAAAATAATAAAGAGACATAAAGATACTGATGAAAAAGATAGAAGTGAAGATGAAAATACATTAAAAATAGATATTAATCAATTTAACTCAGAAGAATTTAAGAGGTTAAACGATGTATCAAGCAAGGTAATTAAAGTTGCTCCTGATTTATGGAAAAACTTTATTAATTATAAATACACAGATGATAGAAGTGTATTTATAGTTAGAGAAGAAATAAAGAGTATGTTAAATGCATGTGGACCAAAGGATTTAGATAAGAAAGCTGAATTATTATTAAAAAGAGCAAAATTAAACTACAAAGAAAAGGAATCAGATGACTTTGTTAAGAGTATGATTCTTTATGGAGTTTTAAAGGCAAGTGCTGTTCAAAATAAATATAATTTAGACGCTATAAAGTATTCATTTGAGGTTATGAGAATAGTTAGTGAGTTTGACTTTAATATAGAGTTAATAAATGGAGCTTTAAAAACTTTCTTGAGTTCAATAGTTAATTTCGAAAATATAAATGAAATAGTGATGAACTCTGAGAAGATAAGATGGATAAAAGATAATGTTGCTGAGTTTAGCACAATTAAAGGTATAAGAGAGTTATTTACTAACCTAGTATTAGCAGTTAAAACAATTGAAAAGTACGAAACAGCTGATGAAGTAGAAGTGAAGGCTCAATATAGAGATAGGTTATTCCAAATAACATCACAAATAAGAGAGATAGAACCTCCAAATGATTTTAGAAATATAATAATAGGAATAGCTATTAGCTGGAAAAAGTTAATGGAAGAAAGCTCAAGAAATCTTTCAAATGAACCTAATATAGTTATAAACTTCCAAAATACAAGTTCTAAGATGTCAGGGTCATTGTTTATTGAAATTATTAATACTGGATATGGTATTGCTGAAGATGTAGAAATATCTTTAGATGTTCATGGTGAAAATGTAAAGGTTAGAAAAAAGGAAGTTGTAAAACTAGGTGATATAAGAGGTAAGGATAAGAAAGATTATGAGTATGAGTTTAGATTTGCTAAAGAGGACGATTATGAATATGAATTAAGGGTATCTTATAAAAATATCTTAGGTGAAGAGGAAACTATAAGTCAGCAAAGTGTAATTAAAATATTAGGAAAGAGTTCTTCAGAAGAGTTTATTCCAGTACAAAATAGATATTCACCTAATGCTGCTACTAAGAAAGAGTTCTTTGGTAGAAAAGAGATGCTAAACAAAATAAATGAGACTCTTCAATCAGATTCAGATACTGTATTAGTTATAAAAGGAATGAGAAGAGTAGGTAAAACATCAATTTTAAATTATATAAAAGAATCAAATAAGGAAGCATTAGTTCCAATTTTTATTGATATGCAAAACGCTCATAGCGTAGAAAATACATTAACTATGGTTTATGATCTTATTCTTAAAACTATTAAAAGGGAATTAGATGAAAGAGGTATAGAGATGAATCTACCTAGTATCTCTGAATTTGAAAGAAGTCCGTTAGTATTAATGAAAGATTATCTAGATACTGAAATACCAAAGCTGATAGGTGATAGAAAACTTGTAATAATGATGGATGAGTTTGAGTACTTACTAGTATTAATAAATAAAGGATGTGTAAATGAGTCTATACTACATACCTTTAGAAGTATGATGCAACATAGCAGATATGCAAAATTTGTATTAGCTGGTGCAGATAAGCTTCAAGAGATGCTAGAGAATTATGGATCTATCCTATTCCATATAGCTACAATGATAAATGTAGAAGAACTTGAAAAGGATGAAATGATTCAAATGGTTACAACTACAACACCTGAAGTTACGTTTTTAGATAGTTCTTTAGAGAAATTATACAAATTAACAAATGGACATCCGTATTATACTAAGGTAATTTGTACAGGAATTATTGAAAGAAGAGTAAACAAAGATAAGAGATATATTGTATATCCAGCAGATGTAGATGCTGTAGTTAAGCGAATAGTTGAGTCTACATCAACGGAATATTTTGCGCATTTATGGGAATGTGATGATGTTTCAAAGTTAATAATTTCTTTTATAGCTCATAAATTAAATCATCCAACAGATATTGTAGCAGATACGACTATAGGTGATTTCTGCAACACTGTTCCTGGATGTGATAAGGTAAGAGTATTACCATCATTAACTGGATTGGTTTCACGAGGAATGCTTGTAGAGAAGACCATAAAAGAAACTAAATACTATAATTTTAAAACAGATTTATTTAGGCAATGGTTTAAAATAAATAAACCAGTTGAGAGAACAAAAGCTATGGAGGTAAATTTTAATGATAACATATAATCCTTTTTTAGGAACCTTACCAGTAAGAAAACACGATGAGTTTTTAGGGAGAGAAGGTTTTGTAAGAAGTCTTTTTCAATCTTTTATTAATCCATCAGGAATATTTAATGTGGCTATAATTGCAGAATTAGGACATGGGAAAAGTTCAATTTTAAATGCTTTATTTTTTAAGGAAAATAGAGAAAAGTATGGGTTTAATGAGAAAAACATATTAGTTCATATGAATTTTGAAAATTATATTGGTTCTATACAAGACTTTTATGAGATGATGTATGATAAATTATATGATTCTATTATGAAAAATTATTATATAGATGAAGATATAAAGAACAGTATTGAAGAATATACAGGTGGTAAAAGGATAAAAAGAGAGCTTGAAAAGGTATTAAACTTAATGGCTGAAAATGAATTTAAAACTGTATTCTTATTAGATAATTTAGATAAAGCTGCTAAGAAAACAGATTTTACAGTGGAAGAATTTAGTTTTCTTAGAAGTTTATCCTCAGGAGAGGCTTTCTACAATGTCCAATATATAATTACAGCTACTAAAGACTTGAAAGATATATCAAGTGCAGCTGAAGTATCAGGATTTGTAAATATTTTTGTTACTCAAGAAGTTACTGCTTTTGATGCGTTGTTTGACCAAGAAGAAATAGAAGAATATGTAGAGACTTTATTTGAAAAAGTTCACTTAGAAATAGATTTTAATGAGATTTGTGCATTAGAGGATATAAGTGGAGGTAATCCTACTATCCTTAAACATGCTTGTAATACACTATTTAGCTTAAAATCAACAGAAGAGTATGAGTTTAATAATGAGCAATTTAAAGTTGATGTTTTAGCGCAATGTAAAAATTATTTTCATTTATTATGGCAGAATACAAGTGAATATGAGAAAAAAACAATATACGCCTTAGCAAAAGATGAAGATTTAGACCTAGATGATTACAGAGTTAATGATGCATTAAGAATTTCATGTAATAGAGCAATTATATTTAAGGATGAAGATGAATCTAGATATAAATTTGTAAGTGAAGCCTTTAAATTATTTGTAAAAGAACAAGGTCGTGAAATAATAAACTTTGAGAAAGTACTTAATACTAAGGAAATAATTTCTTCCAATGAATTAGAGATAATATCCCAATTGCTAGATAATAAAATAGATAAAATAAATAATAAAATAGAAAACTTTGAATCTACAATGACTAAAAAGATGGAGGATATAGAATATAGTATTTCTATAGTAAATGATATAAAAGATATAATGAAAGAAATTGGAGAATCTAAATCTGAAATTTCTGATGAAGATTTTGATAGATATGTAGCTTTAGTTGGAAGGAAAATGGATAATATAGATTCAGCTCAATTACCCAAATCATTAGAAGGAACGATTTTAAATAATATTTGGAATCATCTTGGAGAAGAGCAAAGAATAAATCTGATTAGAGGAGAACATTTAAATAAAATGTTTAGGGATGCTAATACAGATCTTTCATTAGTTAGTTATGTATATTGTAAAGCTGCAGAGCAAGTTCTTTCAGAGAAAGTATTACCTTGGGTAAGGAGGATTAACCCTGATCATATAATTGATAATAGAAAGACTACGTTAAAAGAAACAGATAATTTAATGATTGGACAAGCTGCATATATTCTTTCTAATTATAAATTTAAAGCATCTATAAAAAATGATTGTTTATCTTACGGGATAGATTACAAAGATTTTATTAAAAGAGTTGGAACGATACAAGAAATTAGAAACAACTCAATGCATCCAGGACATATTATCTCAAGAGATGAGCTTAATAATTTAAGAAACTATTTGTTTGTTGAGGGAAATAACATAATAGAGACATTATTTAAAATTACTTTAGTATAATGTTAAATCTAAAAAGCAGAGAGATAGTTTAATCTCTCTGTTTAATTACTTTTTAGTTATGATAATAAAAGGCTTAATTATTAAAATTAAGAAGATAGAAATAGAAAATTGTTTTTTAGGAGATTAACATGGGATTTAAATTTTATAATGTAATAAATTCTAAAGAAAATTTGGAGGAAATACACTTATTAGATAAAATCACATACAGTGAAAAATATTTACTTACAGTAGAGGACTATCACACAAGATTAATAAAAAATCCTAATCAAATTTATATTGTTAAAGATTCTAATAATATACTTGCAGGATATTTATCCATGGTTCCCTTACAGTATGATGCTTATGAAAGAATAAAGAAAGGGGAAACAGATAAAGAAGTAATTAATTTTGATAATATTATAGGTTCGGAGGAAATAATAGAGTATGTATATTGGGATTCAATAGTAATAAATCCTGCCTACAGAAGACAAAAATTAGGCAAAAAGTTATTAAGTTATGGAATGAAGGATTTAATAAAGAATAATCCTGAAATAAAAAGAATAATGGCACATACAATTTCAAAAGGTGGAACAAATTTAGCACAAAAGTATGGATTAGAAATAAAGAAAAATTTAAATGAGACTACAGTTGTAGTAGAAAAAGCATTTAGTAGAAAGTCTAATAAGAGAAAGAGATTATATAGAAATAAAAATAAAAGGTTTGTTGAAGTATATAAATTTAATACTAATAACGATATATTAATAGAATAGCCCCTTTATAGTATAATGGAATAATTATACTATAAAGGAATTTATATTTAATAAGTTATATGGATTATGTAAGCGATTCAGAATGAATTAAATTTTGTTGGACATACAGAAGCAATTATAACTGGTTCATTAGCAGGACATAATTCTGTAAGATTAGCTATGGAATACCATTATTAATATTACCTTCATCAATTGCAATAGGAGATATTATTTCATATGTAAATGAAAAAGCGGAAAGTAGAGAGGAAAGAAAAAATAGATATACCTTTGCAGGAGCTGAATACTTTAAGAGGATTAAAGACTTAGGTCTATATACTAAAGATAAAGATGAAATAAAACTAAGAAGTAAAAATTAGTGAATCTTAAAATCTTGGAATTAGAGCTGGATTTAAAAAAAGACTTAATAGTTATTATTTAGCTATTAAGTCTTTTTTTAGTATAGTTACTATTTATAAAGTTTATAGGATAGTTATTTACGACAGTTATAGTTTTAAATAAAATGCTCGTAAATGATGATAAATTTATAAGAAACAAATGCTAACATAAAATTAAATACAAAAATAATCCAAATTAAAGATTAAAATAGAAGGAAAAATAAGGGTATTTATTGAATTATAAAAATAAAATATATAAATAATAATAATTAGAGAAATTAAAAAAGAAAAGTTTATTAATAAAAATATAAATTAAAACATTACCTAATCTTTTAATAAAGGAGTTTTTTATGAAAACTAATATAGGGATATCCATAGAAAAGTTATTAACCCTTGAGATATTAAAGGGATCAAAGGTACTTGCTGGTAACAAAGGATTAAAAAATAAGATTACAAAAGTAAATGTAATGGAGGTACCAGATATTATCGATTGGGTAAGCAAAGGAGAATTCTTAATTACTACTGCTTATTCTATAAAGGATAATGTGCAAATATTAGAAGAATTAATTCCAAAGTTAAAAGAAAAGGGGGTTGCAGGCCTAGGAATTAAGGTAGGTAGGTATGTAAAAGAATTATCAGATAATATTTTTAAGTTAGCAAACAAAATTAACTTTCCAATTATAGAAGTTCCAATATCTGTGTCTCATACAGATATAATTTCATCTATTTTAACTCAAGTTATAAGTGAGCAAACTATTTTGTTATTAGAAATTGAAAGATATAATAAAGAAGCTATGGATATTGTAATAAATGGTGGAAACTTAAATGACATTGCATCAAACCTATATAATAATATTGGTAATACTTTAGCTATATATGAGAATATAAATGATAGATGTGAAATTATATGTAATGATAATATAGAAAAAAGTGAAATTGAAAAAATAGTATATGAATTTATTAGCAGCAATAACTATTGTGAAAAGAACTATTGTGAATATACAGACATTATAAATGGTAAAAATATTAAAAGAATTACTATTCCTCTAATAATAAATAAAATTGAATATGGTAATGTTTTTATATGGACTGACAATACTGATATAAATACATTACAAAAAATGATTATTGATCTTTATATGAATATTATAATGCTGGAATTTTCAAAGAGAATTTCTATGCATAGTATGGAAAGTAAGTATAAACTAGAGTTTTTTGATGATTTACTAAGTCAAGATGAAATTAGACTAAAAAGGGCTATTGAAAAATCTAAAAATTATAATTTCAATATTAGTAATAAATATTGTATTATAGAAATAATGTTAAAACCATGGAATGAAGAAATTAAACATAGCTATCAAGAAGAAATAAACAATTTAATGTTTATTGTAAATAGAATTATTAAGTCTAGTAAAAATAATATTATATATGTAGAACGTGGAGATAGAATTATACTTTTATATGGAAGTGCTAAAAGTTATAATGCTGTTAAAATTAAAGAAGATACGTTGAATTTATGTAAAAGGATCTATTCTGAAGCAGGAAAAAAGATTACTTCTATGGAAATAATAGTTGGCATTGGGAGATGCTATGCAGATATATCACAATTGTATAAAAGCT
>JAEZAL010000239.1 GCA_023427705.1 Bacillota bacterium
TAAAATTTTCCAGTAGAAAGAAAGGAAATTTCTATTAGGTCAAGAAAAGGAATTGGAGTTGTTCCACCTGTAGATCCTAATAATCAAGATACCTCTATTTTAACAGGATCTATAGATATTTCTAAAATGGATATTTATCCAGAAGATGATCCGAGAATTTTTTCGTTAAATGGTGCCTTTAATGTTGGTAATAGAGGCTTAGTTGAGTTTATAGAAGTATTTAAAAATGATGTTGAATATCTTCATACTATAATTACTGCAACTCAAGAAAAATCAATTCCATCACCTGGTAAAGGCTCTATGATTTATTTTGATGGGCTTATAGTAGCTCACTCAAATGAAGCTGAATGGAATAAGTTTAAATCAGATCATACTAATGAAGCTATATTAGATAGAATTGTTAAAATTGAAGTTCCATATTGTTTAGAGCTTGATGAAGAAGTTAAGATTTATAAAAAGATTTTAAAGAAGAGCAATTTTAATGCTCATATTGCACCTCATACTATTGAAATAGCTGCTATGTTTGCTATTCTTTCAAGGCTCGCACCTTCAGCAAAGGTTGACCCTATTACTAAGCTTAAGATATATAATGGGGAAGAAATAGTAGAAAAAGGTGGCACTAAGAGAATAGATATTAGTGAGCTTAGAGAAGAAGCTGGTTCATATGAAGGTATGAAAGGAATTAGTACAAGATTTATAATTAAAGCAATAGATAATGCATTATCTAGTTCAGAGCATAATTGTATTAATCCACTAAGTATAATGGAAAGCATAATTAAATCTGTTAAGGAGTTAGATATTGCTATAGAAGATAAGAAGAAATATCTAGGGTTTGTTCAAGATACAATAAGAAAAGAATATAACAAGATATTAGAAAAAGAAATTACTAAGGCATTTATTCATTCCTTTAGAGAGCAAGCAGAAAGTCTTTTTGATAATTATATTGATAACGCAGAAGCTTTTGTTAATAAGAGTAAGATAAAGGATACATCTACTGGTGAAGAATTAAATCCAGATGAAGAATTTATGAGAAGTATAGAAGAACAAATAGGGGTTTCAGAAAATTCTAGTAAGGGCTTTAGAGCAGATGTAACTTCATATATGTTCTATTTAGTTAGAAACGGTAGCAAAATAGACTATTCTTCTTATGAGCCTTTAAAAGAAGCTATAGAAAAGAAACTTATGGCATCTGTAAAAGATTTATCTAGAATAATAACTAAGTCAAGAGTTAGAGATTCAGAACAAGCTGAAAAGTATAATTCTATGGTTGAAGAGATGCAAAATAATGGATATTGTCTACATTGTTGTGATGTAATACTTAAATATGCAGCCAATAACTTATGGAAGGATTGATATAATGGCAATCTTTAGAGACAATAGCGATAATCCATTAGAGCATGACAGGTCAATAGAAGATAGAAGAAGGCATAGGCAGTTAGTAGAAAAGTCTATAAAAGAAAATTTAGGGGATATTCTTTCAGAGGAAAGTATAATTGGTGAAACTAAAAATAAGAAATTTAAAATTCCTATTAGAGGTATAAAAGAATATCAATTTGTTTTTGGTAAAAATAATAAAGGTGTTGCTACTGGAACTGGACAAGAAAACCGTGGTGATAAGCTTGGAGATGGTGGCAAAAGTTCTGGGAATTCAGGAAATAGTGGAGCAGGTAGTTCACCTGGTGAAGATATATATGAAACTGAAATAACCTTAGAAGAGCTTATGGATTATATAGTTGAAGATTTAGAATTACCTAATTTAGATAAGAAAAAGTATTCAGAGATAGTAACTGAAAGTTCTGGAAGAAAACGTGGATATCAACGGTATGGTATAAATCCACGACTTGCAAAGAAAAAAACTGTAATTTCAAAGATTTCAAGAAAGCAAGGAAAAAAGAGAGCATTAATTGAAGCTGGTATGGAGAGTAAAATAACAAGATTTCCATTTAAAGAAGAGGACCTTAGATATCATAAGATAAAAAAGAGGCCTAAAAAAGAAAGTAATGCAGTAATGATTTTTATAATGGATGTTTCGGGTTCCATGGATAGTAGCAAAAAGTATATGGCTAGGTCTTTATTCTTTGTTTTATCAAGATTTATAAAAAGAAAATATAATAATATTGCATTTGAATTTATATCTCATACAACTGTAGCAAAATTAGTTAATGAGTTTGAGTTTTTCCATAAAGCTGAATCAGGTGGTACTTATATTTCAAGTGGTATAAATGCTGCTTTAAATTTAATTAAAGAAAAGTATCCACCAGAAATGTGGAATATCTATCCCGTTTACGCTAGTGATGGGGATAATTGGAGTGAAGATAACGAAAGAGCTATGAAATCAGTAAGGGAATTATGTGATATAAGTAATATGTTTGGATATGCAGAATTACTTCCTTCTACTTATTCAACAACTATGTATTATAGATTTAATAAAGAAATATCTCATAAAAACTTTATCTCTGTAATAGTAAAGGAGAAAAAAGATTTATGGGTAGCTTTAAAGACAATGTTATCTAAAGAGCTAAAGGAGGAGTAAAAATGGAATACAATCTTAGAACTTTGGAAGAATGGAATGAAATAATTGAAAGTAAAGCAAGGGAGTTTGGACTTAATTTTTACCCTCAAGAGTTTGAGATAATTGGTTTTAATGAAATGTTAGGATATGAGGCATATTTAGGTATGCCTTCTAAATATCCTCATTGGAGTTATGGTAAGGCATATGATAAAAATAAAACTCTGTATTCATTAAATATGACAGGCTTACCTTATGAAATGGTAATAAACTCTGATCCATGTTTAGCTTATTTAATGAAAGAAAACACATTATTGTTACAAATACTAACTATGGCTCATGTATATGGGCATAATGATTTTTTTGCTAATAATAGAATGTTTACTGATGGAACAAAGGCTAAAAATGTAATAGAGATGTTTAAGTTAGATGCTGAAATAATAAGAGGATATATTAATGATCCAAGTATAGGCTATGAAAAGGTAGAAAAGATATTAGATGCAGCACATGCAATAAGATATCAAATACCAAGAACGGTTGGAATTAAAGAATTATCCGAAGAAGAGCTTAGAAATAGTATAATTGCTGATTACAATTCAAAAAAAGAAAATAAAGGAATATTAGATATAGAGGAAGAAATACATTTCCCAGATATATCTAAAATACCATTAGAGCCTTGTGATGACTTATTAGGATTTTTAATTAAATATAGTTCTTTAGAGGAATGGGCAAAAAATATAATAAAAATAGTAAAAAGAGAAACTGAATATTTTATACCTCAAATTGAAACTAAAATAATGAATGAAGGATGGGCAAGCTTTTGGCATTACAATATATTAAAATCCTTAGAGCTAGAAGATGGACTTCATTTTGAATTTTTAAAAAGGCATAATGATGTAGTTGCGCCTATTATAGGAGGTTTAAATCCTTATTATATAGGTTTTACTATTTTTCAAGATATAGAGAAAAGATACGGCAGAGAAAAGGTATTTGAAGTTAGAAAAAATGAAAGAGATAGCTCATTCTTAAGAAGATATTTAACTAGAGAGATTTGTCATGAGCTTAATTTATTTCAATATGCTAAAAAAAGTTTTGATTATATAGTAAAAGAAGTTCCAGATGAAGATGGATGGATGGAAATAAGAAATTATATGGCAGATACCTGCGGTGTAGCATCAATTCCATATATAAGGGTTGTTAATCTAAATAAGAGGGATTTAAGTTTAACGATAGAGCATAATTTTGATGGAAGAGAATTAGAGTTAACTTATGCTAAGGAAACATTAAAATATGTACAAGATTTATGGGGGCATAAGGTTATATTGTTGACTAAGAATAAAGATAATAAATCCATGGAAATAGTTTGTAATGAAGATAGGAATATATATATTAATTAGGAGTTCATTTATTTCACAATTAGATAAAAGCATGCATAACCTATAAATATA
>JAEZAL010000259.1 GCA_023427705.1 Bacillota bacterium
CTATACGCAGCGTTCTTATCTGGAAGGCTGTTTTTTTTTGTTTTGTAATTTCTTTAATCAGATTTCAGAAAAATTAGTTAAGTTAACTATAAATTAAACTATAGAAAAGAAGGCGTGAATATGGATGAAAAAACTAAAAATATAGGAAGTAAATTGGCTCCTATAATATTTATTTTAATTCTATTAAGTTTATGGGAAATTATTGTTAGAGTAGGAGGAATAGAAAAATATATAATGCCTACTCCAACAGATGTTATTAAAGTACTAATTAGTGATTTTAAAATTATGATTCCACATATTTTAGCTACATTATATGAAGGCTTTGTAGGGTTTCTAATTGCTATAGTAATTTCTATAATTTTAGCTGTAATAATGGACATGGTTCCACTTATAAAAAAAGCACTTTATCCAGTTTTAGTAATATCACAAACTATACCAACTATTGCATTAGCACCATTATTTATTATTTGGTTTGGTTTTGGATATTTACCTAAAATAATAGTGGTAGTAATTGTATGCTTTTTCCCAATAGTAATAAGTATAGTAGATGGATTAGAAAGTGTGGATAAAGATTTGATAAATCATTTTAAATTAATGGGAGCATCTAAGTTAAACATTTTTATACACTTAAAACTTCCTTATGGAATGATAAATTTCTTTTCTGGTATGAGAATTGCAGCAACTTATAGTATTATGGGAGCTGTAATTGGAGAATGGCTTGGAGGAGATAAGGGGCTTGGGGTTTATATGACTAGAGCAAGGAGTGCTTATGCTTTAGATAAAATGTTTGCATCAATTGTAATTATAGTAGTAATAAGCATGGTGATATTTGTATTAGTATCCACTATGGAAAAAATATTTACTCCATGGAATAATAAAAAAATTAATGGTAAAAAAGAAAAAAAATAATTGGAGGTGTAAATAATGATAAAAAAGAAAATATTATCAGTAGTATTAGCTTCAATAACTGCATTAACTTTATTTGCAGGCTGTAGTAGCAATAAGGAAGCAAATGGAGAAGAGGATTTACAAAAGGTTACATTAATATTAGATTGGACACCTAATACTAATCATACAGGTTTTTATGTAGCTAAGGAAAAAGGATATTACAAAGAGCTAGGGCTAGATGTTGAAATAATACAACCAGCAGAAGGATCATCTCTGCAATTATTAGCAGCTGGAAAAGGTGATTTTGCAATTAGCTATCAAGAAGATTTAACCTATGCAAGAACATCAGATACTCCATTACCTGTTATGGCAGTAGCGACTATAATACAACATAACACATCTGGTTTTGCATCACCTAAAGAAAACGGAATAGAAACCGTAAAGGATTTTGAAAATAAGGTTTATGGTGGATGGGGAGGCCCATCAGAAGAAACTATACTAAAAGCTGTTATGGAGAAAAATGGAGCAGACTTTAGTAAGTTAAAAATAGTTAATGTAGGTACAGAGGATTTCTTTATAGCAACTAAAAATAATTTAGACTTTGAATGGACATTTGAGGCATGGACTAATATTGAAGCTAAGCTTAGAGGATTTGATATAAATTATATTCCAATTAGAGATTTAGACCCAGCTTTAGATTACTATACACCAATTATTGCAACTACTGAAGATACAGTTAATAATAAAAAAGATTTAGCTAAGAAGTTTATGGAAGCAACTACAAAGGGATATGAAGAAGCAATAGCGAATCCGGAAGATGCTGCTAAGATATTAGTAAGCAAGGTTCCTGAAATAAGTGAAGAATTAGCTATAGAAAGTCAAAAGTATCTAGCAGATAAATATATGGAAGGTACTAAAGTTTGGGGAGAAATGAAGGACAGTGTATGGGATAACTATACTAAATTCTTATATGACAACAAATTAATTAATAAGGAAATGAAAGCAAGCGAGGCTTATACAAATGAATTCTTATCAAAATAAGATTTTACTAAAAAATATTTCTAAATCCTTCGATAGTATGGAAATATTAAAAGATATTAATATTAAAGTTAATGAAGGTGAGTTAGTTTCAATACTTGGTCCTTCAGGAAGCGGAAAAAGTACTATATTTAACATATTAACTAATATTATTAAAAGCGACAGAGGTGAAGTTAATATAAATGGGAATATAAGTTATATGTATCAAAAAGATATGATGGTTCCTTGGAAAAAGGTAATAGATAACATAGGTATTCCCCTTATATTTAAGGGTAAGAGTAATAAAGAAGCTAGGGAAGAAGTTAAAAAGCATATTGAAGAGTTTGGATTAAGTGGTTTTGAATATAAATATCCATCTCAATTATCAGGTGGGATGAAGCAAAGAGCAAACTTTCTAAAAACATATTTAACTTCTAATGATATCATGCTTTTAGATGAACCTTTTGGTGCATTAGATTCTATGACAAGAAGAAAAATGCAGAATTGGCTTTTGGATCTTACTAAAGAAATGAATTCTACTATATTATTTATTACTCATGATATAGAAGAAGCTATATTTCTTTCTAACAAAATATATGTTATATCTGAAAAGCCAGCTATTATAAAAGGTGAAGTTAAAGTTAATTTGCCTAAGAATAGAAATGAAAAAATTATTACTAGCGAAGAATTTATAAATATTAAAAAAGAAATATTAAGTTTAATGTAAATTAAACTGTAAGTTAAAAAAAGAACTACAAAATTATTGTAGCTAATAATTTTGTAGTTCTTTTTTTATGTATTGGAAAATAATAAAAATATTTTTTGTGCATATATTTAATAAATTTTAAATATTGCGATAATTATACTATATATAGTGTAATTTTAAATTTTAAAACCATATATAGTATAATTATTAAATGTCAAGACTTGAAAGTGATTTATTTATTATGTAATATAGAGAAAGACAAAAAGTAAAGGATAGGTGAAGCATGTTGATAGTTGTTGGAGGTATGATTGGACTTGGTAAAAGTTCTGTTGCTGAAATTCTAGGAAGTCATTTTAATACAGATGTATTTTATGAAAGTGTAGATGATAATCCTATATTACCTTTATTCTATAGCGAGAGTGAAGAGGAAATCCAGAAAAGAAGATATCCATTTTTATTACAACTATATTTTTTAAACACAAGATTCAAAAGCATAAAGGAAGCATTAGTAAACAATAATAATGTTTTAGATAGATCAATATATGAAGACTGGTATTTTGCTAAGAAAAATATGGAGCTTGGTAGAATAAATGAACTAGAAATGAAGATTTATGAAGATCTTTTACATAACATGTTAGAAGAATTAGAAGAACTTCCAAAGAAAGCACCTGATGTTATGGTTTATTTAAAAGGTTCTTTTGAGACAGTTTTAAATAGAATAGCTTTAAGAGGTAGAGAATTTGAAATTGATGAAAGCTTAAAAGAATATTATCACTTTTTATGGAAAGATTATGATAACTGGGTGAGTAATTGTTATAATGCATCTGAGGTTTTAGTTATAGATATGGATACAATGGATGTTGTGAATAATGAAGGTGATAAATATAAGCTTATTGAGTTAGTTGAAGAAAAACTTAGACAAGTTAGAAAAATTGAAGAAATAGCATAATAACACTTATTAAGTTAGAACAAACTATTTGGTTTGTTCTAACTTTTTTATTTTATTGCTGTCTTTTTAATATTAATACTAATAAATTATAATAGTATAAATAACATATTATTAAAATTAATATAAAAATAAATAATATTAATTTTTTTAATATATAAAATTAATAAAATTAATAATAATATAATTAATTTTAAAATTGATGTTGACAGATAGAAATTGTAGGAATAGTATATATTTAACAGGAGGGATGTAGTATGTATAAAGTAATAACTTCTTGTCCAGTATGTAACAAAAAAATGAAGGCTACAAGATTAAAATGTTCTTCATGTAATACTATTATTGATAATGAATTTGAGTTTTCTAATTTTGATTATTTATCTAAAGA
>JAEZAL010000263.1 GCA_023427705.1 Bacillota bacterium
AATTAAGGTCGTATTCATTTTATGGATATGACCTTTTGTTTCCTTATAAAAGGGAAATAAAATGTTATTCTTAAATGAGTATTATTACTGTATTATAATAATAAGAAAATAAATAACGAGGAGGATAGAAAAATGCTGAGAGATTTAAATATAAAAATATACGCAGATGGCGCTGATTTAAAGTCCATGCTTGAAGAGTACAATAAAGGAATCGTTAGTGGATTTACTACCAACCCGTCACTAATGAAATCAGCAGGAATAAAGAACTATAGAGATTTTGGTAAAGAAGTAGTAAAAGCAATAAAGGATATGCCAATTTCTTTCGAAGTTTTTGGTGATGATGAAGAAACTATACTTAAGGAAGCAAGAGAACTTTATACCTGGTCTGAAAACGTTTATGTAAAAGTTCCTGTTATAAATACAAAGGGTGAATTTAATGGAAAGATAATTAAGACACTAGCAGATGAAAAAGTTAAACTTAATATAACAGCAATTTTTACTTATAAACAAGTAAGGGATGTATTAAGTGTATTAAATAAAGATACTCCAGCTATTATTTCTATATTTGCTGGAAGAATAGCAGATGCAGGTGTTGATCCAATAGGAATAATGAAGGAAGCTATTAAACTTGCAGGGGATCACCCTAATGTAGAGATTTTATGGGCAAGCTGTAGAGAACTTTACAGTATTATTGAAGCTAATGATATAGGATGCCATATTATAACTGTTCCAAACAACATATTAAAGAAGATTGATTTATTTGGAAAGGACTTAAATGAGTATTCTATTGAAACTGTAAATGACTTCTTTAATGATGGAAAGAGCTTAGGATTTTCAATTTTAGAATAGGTTTTAATTTAAGAGAGGTATGACTATGATAGAAAAGTTATTAAATGAGGAAGTTGTTGATGTAAATATCAAGGCTGATAATTGGGAAGAAGCAGTAATTGAAGCAGGAAAATTATTATTAAAGAGTGAAAAAATTGAGGAAAGATATATAGAAGCAATGATAAAAACAGTTAAAGAAATGGGACCTTATATAGTAATGGCACCAGGAATAGCAATGCCTCATGGAAGACCTGATTCTGGAGTTTTGGAGCTAGGAGTTTCAGTAATATCTCTAGAGAATGGAATAAACTTTGGTAGTAGTGAATTTGATCCTGTTAAGCTTATCTTTGCAATTTGTGCTAAAGAAAATAAATCACATATAGAGTTGCTTCAAGATTTATCGTATATCTTAGATGATGATGATTTATTGGAAGAGGTAAAGAAATGTACTTCAAAAAAAGATTTAATAGATACTATTATTGAGACTTATAGAAAAAATAAAAATTAAAGGCGGGAATTAGTTATGAAAATTATAACTGTATGTGGAAATGGAATAGGCAGTAGTTTAATGCTAGCTATGAAAATACAAGAATTATGTGATGAGGAGGGGATAAAGGCAGATGTAGAATCTTGTGATGTTAATGCAGCATCAGGAAAGAGTTGCGATCTTTTTATTACAGTTAAGGAATTGGCTTCAAACTTTAATGCGGATAAGACTTTAATTGTTAGAAGTTATATAAACAAGAAAAAAATAAAAGAAGATGTACTAGATAAGATTAAAGCAAAAAGTGCAGAATTAAATTAGTATTCATTTTAATTATTATTTATAAAGGAGAAGGGTATTATGGAAGGTATTTTAGCGTTTTTTAGAGATTTTTTAAAAGAACCAGCTTTATTAATGGGTTTAATGGCTTTTATAGGAATAGTTGCATTAAGAAGACCAGCACATAAGGTTATGTCAGGAACATTAAAGCCTATACTTGGATATTTAATGTTAGGAGCAGGGGCAGACTTTATAGTTGCTAATTTAAATCCTTTAGGAGAAATGATTCAAAAAGGATTTAATATTATTGGAGTTATTCCAAATAATGAAGCTATAGTTTCAGTTGCTCAAAAGGTTTTAGGTATTGAAACTATGTCTATATTAGTAGTTGGATATATAGTAAACCTTATTATTGCAAGATTTACTAAGTTTAAATATATATTCTTAACTGGACATCATAGTTTCTTTATGGCATGTTTATTATCAGCAGTTTTACAAACAGCAGGTTTTGAAGGTGCAGTTTTAATAGGAATAGGTGGAGCTTTCTTAGGTTTAGTTAGTGCAATATTACCAGCAATAGGACAAAAGTATACATTAAAAGTTACTGATGGTGATGAAGTAGCTATGGGACACTTTGGTAGTTTAGCTTATTATGCATCAGCATGGATAGGTGGAAAAGTAGGTAAGCCAGAAGATAGTACAGAAAAAATGGCAATTCCAGAACAATGGAGTTTCTTAAGAGATACAACAATTTCAACTGCTTTAACAATGATGGTATTTTATTTAATAGCTGCTATAGCTGCAGGTTCTGAATTTGTTAACAACTTATCTGGTGGGCAAAATATGGTATTATTTGCTTTAATGTCAGCAATGAAGTTTGCTGTAGGTGTAACTATAGTTTATGCAGGTGTTAGAATGATACTTGGAGATTTACTTCCAGCCTTCCAAGGTATTGCTACAAAGGTTATACCAGATGCAATTCCAGCAGTAGACTGTG
>JAEZAL010000301.1 GCA_023427705.1 Bacillota bacterium
TTACTTCATAATATGTACTATAATTACAAAAATCAATATATAGTATTGTAGTTTTTAGGAAAGGAGAATATATGTCCATTAACTTTAAGAAATTCGTGCCACGACCTGGACTAGTAAATAAGCAAGGGCGTTTACCAGATCCATCAGAGTTAGTTTGTATTGAAGTTCCGAAGGTTTTTGACCAATGCTTAATTAAGAGATGTTTAGTATATGCTGAAGGGCTAGATACATTGACTACTGATGAAGAGTTAAGAAGTAATCCTTTAGTAGATCCTAAAAGATATCTTTCAAGCAGGGACTTTAGAGTAAGACTATTATCAGTTGATAAGATTCCTCTTAAAGGGGATCCAAATTTTAAAAAGATAGTTCTTAATTATGTAATTAGCTTTTATTCAGATTATATTGATGATAGTGGAGTAACTCAAAATGAATTTTATGAGATTAATAGAACGGATGTTATTGGAAGATTCTACTGTCCAGATTCTATAGCACAAATTTCAGCAAGTAGTGATGAGGAGTTTTCCGGTGAAGAGTCTAATATAATTAAGCTTGAAATGGTTGCTGAGGCATTAGATGGACAGATATTAGAAGACGAAGCTGGGGATGAGGTTTTAGATATAACTTTAGGATATTTTATAGTTGTTAAATGCCAACTATTAGTTCAACTTTTAATTCCAGCTTATGACTACTGCCCTGTTCCAAGAGAAGCTTGTGAAGAGGAACCAGAAGAAGATCCATGTGAAAGATTTGAAAGAGCTCCAGTTCCTAGGTTCTATCCAGATCAGAACTTAGAGCCACTATTCCAAGAATTTGACGAAGAAGAGAGATAATTAAGAGAAAGAGAACAAAAGATAAAATGAAAATTATCCTATAAATAAAGAAATTAATAAAAAACTATAAATACTAAATTACAAATATTTTTATTATATAAAAGGGAGGATTCAATTTATGAATTCAATGTCAAGAGGATACAATGAATCTTGTGGAAAAGAAAAGAGAAGAGAAGAAGAAAAACATTGTCCAACAATTATAAAATGTGGATGTCCTAGTTCAGCAACAATTACTGGAACAGATACAACACCAGGAACTGGTCCAGTTGCATCAGTTACAGTAAATAATGAGTGTTTATGTGATCCAATAACTAAATTAGAGTTTGCAACAATTATTACTTCTACAGCTGAGGCTACAGTGTCTTTACAAGTGCTTAAACAATGTAGACATCAATTTACTCCAGTTCCTGTTGGACCTGCTTGGACTGTAACTGCTGCAGCAGAGACTCCATTGCCACTATCTTTCTTTATTTGTGACGGTGATTCATGTGACAATGATTGTTGCACTTATATTGTACAGGCAACATTTCCTGAAGCAGCTACTGTAACATTTAGTAATGCTACACTTGGAGCAATATCAACATGTAAGTCAAATAGATGTAATAAATGTAAAAAAGATTATGATAGATAAGATTATTATAAATTTATAATATATCTTTAGATTTTTCCCAAGATGGTTTATCCATCTTGGGATTTTTAAATAATATTTCCATTAGATTTTAAGTGTTATTTATTAACTGAAATGTAAGTAATAATTAGTTGATGTTAAGAAAAGAATATTAAAAAATCTATGAAGAGATTTAAGACTAATTAATAGAGTATTAAACAATAATTCTTTACTATATAAGAGGGAGGATTCAATATATGAATTCAATTTCAAGGGGCTATAACGAATATTGTGGAAAAGAAAATAGAATAGAAGAAGAAAAATGTCCAATAATTATAAAATATGGGTGTCCTAATTCATCACAAATCATTACAACATTTGCAGAATTTACATCAACTGCTACAATAGCTACAGTTACAGTAGATAAATCTTGCCTATGTAATCCAATAACTAAATTAGAGTTTACTACAAATATTTCTACAGTAGCTGAAGGATTTGCTGGTACAGTGAGTTTTAGGGTATTTAGACAATGTAAAAATGAATTTGTTCCAGTTGCTGTTGGACCTACATGGAGTAGAGTTATTACTACAGCAGGTACAATGATAGTATCATTCTTTGTTTGTGACTCTGATTTATGTGAAAATGATTGCTGTACTTATACAGTAGTTGCAACAGCTACTGCAGCTGTTGCAACATCTGCAGGTATTGTTTCATTTATCAATGCTACACTTGGAGCAATAGCAACATGTAAGTGAAATAGATGCAACGAATGTAAAAAAATCGTTATTAATGAAAGATTAATGATATGCATAATAAATAATAGGTTTTAAAAAATATAATAAAATCATAGAAATCTCATGATAATAGTTTTATCTGGAGATTTCTTTTAGGTAAAGAGATTTAAATTGATAATAAGAACTAAATTTTGTTTGACCTAATATAATATACTAGAGTATTAATTTAAGGTGGTAAAATGATATATTTAGATAATGCTGCTACATCTTTTCCAAAACCTTCTAAGGTTTATGAAGAAGTGATGAATTGTATGAAAAATTATTGTGCAAATCCAGGAAGAGGCTCTTATGATATAGCGATTAAATCAGCACTTAAAATTATGGAAGTAAGAAATTTATTATCTGAACTTTTTAATGCTAAAAATCCATTTAATATAGTTTTTACAAGCAATGCAACAGAAGCATTAAATATAGCAATAAAAGGCTTATTAAAAAAGGGAGATCATGTAATTAGCACAGTTATTGAACATAATTCTGTTCTTAGGCCTCTAAGCTCAATGGCTAAACATGGAATAGAAGTAACACTAATATCATCTGATAAAGCTGGATTTATAAATCCTTTAGATATAAAAGATGAAATAAAGTTAAACACTAAGGCTATAATTGTAAGTCATGCATCTAATGTATTAGGCAGTATACAAGATATAAATAGCATAGGAAAAATAGCAAAAAAGTATGGAGTTATTTTTATGGTGGATGCTTCTCAAAGTGCAGGTAGTATCAGTATAGATGTAGAAAGGGATAATATAGATTTACTTGCCTTTCCAGGGCATAAGGGACTTCTTGGTCCCCAAGGTACAGGTGGATTATATATAAGAGATGGAATTGAGCTTAAACCATTTAAGGAAGGTGGAACTGGAAGTAATTCAAATTCTATGAAACAACCCTATGAACTACCTGACAAATTTGAAAGTGGAACATTAAACACACCAGGTATAGCAGGATTATGTGAAGGATTAAAATTTATAAAGAAAATAGGGATAGAAAATATTTATAGAGAAGAAATACAATTAATGGAACAACTTATTAGTAAATTAAAGAAGTTAGATTTTATAAAGATATATGGAGGCACATCAATAAAAAATAGAGTATCTGTTCTTTCTATTAATATTGAAGGTATTGATGCTTCAGTTGTTGGAGAAAAACTAAATGATGCTAATATTGCTGTAAGAACTGGTTATCATTGTGCAGCATTAATTCATAAGGTAATTGGGACAGAGTATAGAGGTACAGTTAGAATTAGTCCAGGTTGTTTTAATACATCAAAAGATATAGATGAATTAATTAGTAATATTATAAAGATTTACAAATCAAAATAATAAAGGTTTATTAGGTACATATATAATTATATATGTAATTAAAACATTAGGATGTGAAGTTATGGAAGAAAATTATAGTTCAAGAAATAGGTACTCTTCAAATAGTCCTAGTGATTATGATAGATATATTATTCTTGAAAATGAACTGAAGAAAGATAATAGGTGTGAGGATTTACCTAATATTATAAGTACCATGAGTCCTCCTAAAGATATAAGAAGTATTTGTACAAGTTACCATGGGAAAAAAGTTAAAATTGCAATAATTGGTGCTGGAGAAGCAGGACTAGCAGCAGCTTATGAATTAAAAAAAATAGGTTGTAATATTACGATTTTTGAAGCTAGCAAGAGAATTGGAGGAAGAGTTTACACTTACTCTTTTGACAGAAATAATAAGTATTATGGGGATTTTGGAGAAACAAGCATTCCTGTATCTCACTATACAACTTGGCTTTATATAAATCTTTTTAATTTAAAAACTTATCCTTGTATTAATAAAAGTCAATATTATTATTTAAGAGATGTTGGCTCTTATAATACAGATAGA
>JAEZAL010000256.1 GCA_023427705.1 Bacillota bacterium
TTTTTTTGTTTTATAGTATATGATATTCCCTCGAATAATAATTGACACTGTTTTTTATTGTAATATATTAAAAAAAAGAGAGAATTATCGTATTCGTTACTCCGTCGTAAACTCCAAGTCGTCCTCATACGATAATTCCCTCTTTAGCACTAAATGTAATAATTCTTCATTTCATTCAGAATTATGAAAGCTATTTACATGATAGTCTATATATTCCAAAAACTATTATATCAATTTAAGTGTCGCGTCGCTCCAAGTCACAACAATATAATATTTATATACCTATACACTGAAAGAAATAATGTTAGAGTTATTGGTGCAATTATTATTATTGATTTAATTATTTTAGGTTATAGTACAGTAAAATTAATGAATAAAAATAAATAAATTAAATTTATCTAACTATAGTTTTTAAAATAAAAAGGATATAAGTATTATATTCATTATCAACTAAGATTGCTCTAAGTTTCAACTGTATAATACCTATATCCTTATATATTGAAAGTAATAATTTTTAAATTTAATTGTAATTATTAAAATTATTCGCTTTCCACTTCAGTTTCTGTTTCATCTTCTACTAACGGACCAAAAAGCTTATCAATTAACTCATCTTTTCCTTTTTTATTAACAGATGAAAAGAAGTATAATTTCTCTTCTTTTCCTAACTTTAATGTGTCTCTAATTACTTTTTCATTTTTTCTTAACTCATTATTAGATAATTTATCGCTCTTTGTTGCAATAATTACCTCATCGTATCCATAAAACTTAATCCATTCATGCATTTGTATATCATCAGCTGTAGGTTTATGTCTTGAATCTACTAATAAAACTACTCTTTTTAATTCTTCACGACCATTTAAATATGTTTCAATGGTATTACCCCAACTGGCTTTTTCAGTCTTAGAAACTTTTGCATATCCATAACCAGGTAAAT
Source organism: Bacillota bacterium (assembly GCA_023427705.1). Taxonomy (GTDB): domain Bacteria; phylum Bacillota; class Clostridia; order Clostridiales; family Clostridiaceae; genus Clostridium. The sequence goes on from JAEZAL010000256.1 coordinate 935, forward strand.
CAACTAAATATAATTCTTCATTATTAATTACAAAAAAATTAATTAATCTAGTTTTTCCAGGTGTTTGACTTACTTTAGCTAACTTTCTTCTATTTGTTAATGCATTTATTATTGAACTTTTACCAACATTTGAACGTCCTACAAAAGCTATTTCAGGAAGACCAGTTATTGGGTATTGGTCTTTTTTAACAGCAGATGTTACAAAATCTGAATTTTTTATTTTAAACAATATTATCAACTCCAATTACGGCTTTTTTTAATACCTCATCAACATGATCCACTGTAAATATATTTAGTTTATTTTTAACCACATCAGGTATTTTGTTTATATCTTTTTCATTTTCTCTTGGAATTATTATAGTATCAATCCCAGCTCTAAAAGCTGCAATAGATTTTTCTTTTAATCCACCTATAGCTAAAACTCTTCCAGTCAATGTAACTTCCCCAGTCATAGCTACATTACTCTTAACCTTCTTATTTGTAAGTGCTGAAACTATTGAAGTTATTATAGTTACACCAGCTGAAGGTCCATCTTTTTTAATAGATCCTTCTGGGAAATGAATATGAATATCTGTATTTTTATAGAAATCTTCAGCTATTCCATATTTACTTGCATTAGCTCTTACAAATCCAAAAGCTATTTTGGCTGACTCTTGCATTACATCACCTAGTTGTCCAGTTAAAGTTAATTTTCCTGTACCCTTCATAACTACAGATTCTACAGGCAATGTATCTCCACCTGCAGCTGTCCATGCCATGCCTTTAACTACACCTACTCTGTCTTCTTTATCCTTTACATCAAAAACATAAATCTTATTTCCTAGATATTTTTCTAATCTATTTGCATTTATTGAAATTGAATTTTTATTATTCTTCATCATTTCAGTAAGAGCTTTTCTTATAAGCTTTCCTAAAACTCTTTCTAAGCTTCTTACTCCTGCTTCTCTTGTATAATAATTAATAATATCCTTGATAGCAGCTTCTGATATTTTAAATTTAGAACTATCTAATTTATGTTCTTTTAATAACTTAGGAATTAAATATCCCTTAGCTATATGATATTTTTCTTCATAAGTATAGCCTGATACTTCTATTATTTCCATTCTATCTAAAAGAGGTCCTGGTATAGTATCTAATGAATTTGCAGTTGTTATAAATAACACCTTAGATAAATCCATATCTAGTTCTAAATAATGATCTCTAAAAGTATTATTTTGTTCACTATCTAAAACTTCTAATAGTGCATCCGCAACATTCCCTCTATGGTCTGAACCAAGTTTATCAATTTCATCTAATAGAATAAGAGGATTATTTACTTTAGCTTCCTTTAAAGCATAAGCTAATCTTCCAGGAATAGCTCCAACATATGTTTTTCTATGTCCCCTTATTTCCGCTTCGTCTCTAACACCACCTAATGACATTCTAGTGTATTTTCTATTAGTTGCATGTGCTATGGACTTAGCTATAGAAGTTTTACCAACTCCTGGAGGTCCAACTAAACAGATAATAGGTCCTTTTAGACTATTTGTATATTGCTTTACAGCTAAATATTCAACTATTCTTTCTTTAACTTCTTCTAAACCATAATGCTCATCATTTAAAATTTCTTCTGCTTCCTTTATATCAAAGTTATCCTTTGTTGACTTGCTCCAAGGAATATCTAAAATCCAATCCAAATAAGTTCTTATAACATTACTTTCTGAACCTTGACCAGCTGAAGATTTTAATCTATTTAATTCACTTTCAGCTTTTTCTTTAACATACTTAGGTAATTTAGCTTTTTTTATTCTATTTTCATAATTAGCAATTTCCTTCTTTTCTTCGTCATCTTCACCAATCTCTTCTTGAAGAGCTCTAATTTGTTCTCTTATATAGTATTCTCTTTGAGATTTATCAATGCTTTCTTTAAGTCTTTTGCCTACTTTTCTTTCTAAATTTAATATGTCAATTTGATTTTCTATTATAATTAATAGCTTTTCTATTCTTTTAATACAATCAACTTCTTGAAGAATATCTTGTCTTTTATCTTCCTCTATTATTATATATGAAGATACAACATCGCAAAGCTCACTATAATTCTCAATTGTATCAAATATAGACATAATATTACTTCTAGCATTTCCTGCAATACTTATATATTTTTTAAAGCTTTTCTTAAGCAAATTAATATAAGCCTCAATTCCTTCATACTCATCATTAGAAGGCTCAACTATTCTTTCTACTTCAGATTCCATATATCTATCTTGATTGTTTATACTTATAAGTCTACCCCTATCAATACCTTCTACTAATACTCTTATAACATTATTAGGTAATTTTATTATTTGCTTGATTTTACAAATAGTACCTATTTCGAATATATCGTCAAAATCAGGTTCCTCTATTTCATAATCCTTTTGTGTTGATAAGAAGATCTCACTTTGATTATCCATAGCTGCTTCTATTGCAGCTCTTGATTTTTCTCTTCCTACATCGAAATGTATTATCATATTAGGAAAGATACTAATTCCTCTTAAAGGAATTAAAGGTAGAGTCATAAAATTTTCACTCATTATTCCCATCCTCCTTATTTATAGTATAACTTTATTAGTATACACATAAACGTATATTTTTTCAATCTATTTTATACATCTTAAGCTAATTAATAATTAATATTGAATACTAACTCATATTCACTAAAATATATTTACTAATATTATAATACAAACATAGAATTTATCAACGAAAATAAGTTATTCACATATTTATTAATACTGAATTTTATGAAACAACATAAAAAAACTCCCTAGGGAGCTTTTTTGAATTAATTTAATATAATAAAGTTAATATTTTATATATTAATTCTACCTTTATATTTTATCTTCAGATTTTGCTGATAATATATCGTAATTATTACTTGTATTTATTTT
>JAEZAL010000037.1 GCA_023427705.1 Bacillota bacterium
GTCTTTCTTATTCAAAATTTATAAATGGAATTAAATTAGCTGGTATAGATATGAACAGAAAGATGTTATCTGAAATAGCTATAAATGATCCAAAGGCATTTGCAGATTTAGTAGAAGTAGCAAAAAGTCAATTAAATAAGTAACATATTGCGACCTAAAGGTCGCATTTTTTGTAGAATAATATAATAATACAAAGAAAAATAGTGTATAATAATTAATATAAAACTAAGGGTATCTAAGAGGTGAAGATATGCAGAACATATTAAAAAATAAAACAAAGTTAAATGGAGTGCAAATTTTAGCACTAGGATTCCTTGTTGCTATTATTATAGGTGCAATTATATTATCATTACCTATATCATCAAGAAGTGGTGAGCCGACGAATTTCTTAGATGCCATATTTACATCTACATCAGCAGTATGTGTAACGGGATTAATTACTTTAGATACTAGTACACATTGGAGCACTTTTGGGCAAACAGTTATAATGACGCTTATAGAAATAGGTGGATTAGGTTTTATGTCATTTGCAGTATTAATTTCTTTGATTTTAGGTAAAAAAATAACTTTAAGAGAAAGATTAGTAATGCAAGAAGCAATGAATACATTTTCTATTCAAGGTCTTGTTAGAATGGTTAAATATGTATTAGCATTTACAGTTTCTGTACAATTCTTTGGAGCATTATTATTATCTACTCAATTCGTTCCTGAATATGGAATATCTAAAGGTGTTTTTTATAGCATTTTTCATTCGATATCTGCATTTTGTAATGCTGGATTTGATTTGTTTGGAACAAGCCTTGTTGGTTATTCAAATAATATCGTTGTAATATTAGTAATTAGTGTTTTAATTATAATAGGTGGATTAGGATTCACTGTTTTATTAGAATTATATAATTTTAAAGGAATTAAGAAACTATCACTTCATGCGAAGTTAGTTATTATAACAACCTTAATATTAGTTTTTGGTGGTGCTATGTTAATGTTATTATTTGAATATAACAATCCACAAACAATTGCTAATATGAATATAAAAGATAAGCTATTAAATTCATTTTTTGCTTCAGTATCGCCAAGGACTGCTGGATTTAACAGTGTACCAACAAATGGTATGACCTTAGCTAGTAAAATTTTAACAGTGATTTTAATGGTTATAGGTGGATCTCCAGGTTCTACAGCGGGTGGATTAAAAACAGTAACATGTGGAATTTTAGTTCTTACTGTAATTTCACTTATTAGAGGAAGAGAAGATGTGGAATGCTTTGGAAGAAGATTTACTAAGGAATTAGTTATTAAGGCATTTACTATTGTTTTTATAGGATTATCATTAGTTATAGGTGTAACTATGATATTATCCTATACAGAAGTAGGAGCAAGTTTTATTGACTTACTATACGAGTCTGCATCAGCATTAGGTACAGTTGGTTTAACGCTTGGACTTACACCTAATTTAAGTGCAGTAGGTAAAATTCTTATAATGATAATGATGTATTTAGGTAGAGTAGGACCAATTACAGTAATGTTAGCATTAACAAGAAAACGTAAAAAATCTGGCTATAAATATCCAGAAGGTAAAATTTTAATTGGTTAGGGAGATGAGTAAATTGTCAAATAAACAATTTGTAATAATAGGACTTGGTAGATTTGGTTCATCTATAGCTAAGACACTATATTCATTAGGAAATGATGTATTGGCTATAGATATAGATGAGGATATAGTTCAAGAAATAGCAGATAGTGTTACTCATGCGGTTCAATTGGATGCAACTGACGAAAATGCCTTAAGAACATTAGGAATAAGAAATTTTGATGTTGCAGTTGTAACTATAGGAGATAATATACAATCTAGTATTATGGCAACATTATTAGTTAAAGAACTAGGTGTAAAGTATATAATTGCTAAAGGACATAGTGATTTACATGCTAAAGTTTTATATAAAATAGGAGCAGATAGAGTTGTACTTCCTGAAAAAGATATGGGAATTAGGGTGGCACATAATTTAGTTTCTGCAAATATATTAGATTATATTGAGCTTTCTGAAGATTATAGTATTATGGAAATCCAAGTTATAAAAGAATGGGCAGGAAATACATTAAAAGAATTAAAGCTTAGAAGTAAATATGGAATAAATGTAATGGCAATAAAAAGAGGCGATGAGGTTAATTTATCTCCAGCAGCTGATGATATAATTGAAGAAGATGATATAATAGTTTCAATAGGTTCTGCAGAAGATTTAAGTAAATTAGAAGGTATGATAGTTAAATCAAAGTAACGAGGTGGCTATTTTGACATATATAGAGAGTAAGGATAATAACTTATTTAAACATATTAAGAAACTTAAAGAAAGAAGAGTTAGAGATAAGGAAGGCTTGTATATTTTAGAAGGTCTTCGATTAATTGAGGAAGCTATAAAGGCAAAGGTAGAAATAGAAAATATTATTATATCAAAAGATTACGAAGATAAATTTGAAGATTTTTTAATAAAAAGTAATGAATTAAATATAAAAACAAATATTTTATCCAATAATTTATTTGCACAAATTGCTTCTACAGAAAACCCACAAGGAATAATAGCTATAGCTAAGAAAAAATATAATGAAAAAACATTAAGTGGGGATTTTTATTTGATTTGTGATAAGGTTCAAGAGCCAGGAAATCTAGGTACTATAATTAGAACAGCTCATGCGGCTGGAGTAAATGGTATTATTTTAACTAAAGGAACTGTAGATATTTATAATGATAAAACTATTAGATCTACTATGGGATCAATATTCTATATTCCAATATTTTATGATGATAAAAACTATAGTATTATTAAATCATTAAAAGAAGATGGATTTAATTTAGTTGCAACATCATTAGCTGAATCTAAGAACTTTTTTGAAGAGGATCTTAAGGGGAAAACTATTTTAGCTGTTGGAAATGAAGGTAATGGAATAAGTGATGAGCTTTTTAATTTAGCAGATAAGAAAGTTAAAATACCTATGCCTGGTGGAGCAGAATCATTAAATGTATCTATAGCTACTTCTATAATATTATTTGAAAAAGTAAGGCAAAATTTGATTTAGTAAGAAATAGAAAGTTACTATTGAAATTAATTAATTTTGTTTGTATAATAAGTTGTGAATTAAATATATAAAGACTGTGAATGAGAAAGTAAATATAAAGGACTTTTCAGGGAGAAATAGCCATAGACTGAAAGCTATTTTATAGAAATTTATATTGAAGTTCCCTCAGGAGTCCTAGAAGTGAAATAATAGTAGTTTCTAGCGGGTTTTCCGTTATTTAAATTAAGTTGGGTTAAGTTTTTTCTTAACCAATTAGGGTGGTAACGCGACACTTCGTCCCTTTCATAGGGGCGAAGTTTTTTTGTTATTTAGAAAAGTATATTTTTCTAATTATATTTTAAGGGAGGAAAAAAACATGCAAGAAAAGTTAATGTCTATTAAAGAATGTGCATTTAATGAATTAACAAATGCTGATAGTAGCTCAAAATTAGAAGAAATAAGAGTAAAGTATTTAGGTAAAAAAGGAGAATTAACTACTATACTAAGAAGTATGGGAGGTTTATCTAAGGAAGAAAGACCAGTAGTAGGTAAACTTGTTAATGAAGTAAAAAAAGAAGTAGAAGATAAGATAGAAGAAAAACTTAATGTAATTAAGGAAAAAGAAAAAAATGATAAATTAGCTTCTGAAATTATAGATATTTCTATGCCTGGAAAGAAAAATATGATAGGTAAGAGACATCCACTTGATTTAACTTTAGAAAGTATGAAAGACATCTTTATATCTATGGGATTCACTGTAGAAGAAGGTCCAGAGGTGGAATTAGATTATTATAATTTTGAAGCATTAAATATACCTAAAAATCATCCAGCAAGAAGTGAGCAAGATACTTTTTATGTAAATGATAATTTAGTATTAAGAACTCAAACTTCACCAGTTCAAATAAGAGTTATGGAAAATCAAACTCCACCAATAAAGATGATAGGACCAGGTAAAGTGTATAGATCAGATGCAGTTGATGCTACTCACTCACCAATATTCTATCAAATGGAAGGATTAGTAATTGATAAGGGAGTAACTTTTGCTGATCTTAAAGGTACATTAGAACTTTTTGCGAAAAAAATGTTTGGAGATAAGGTTAAAACTAAATTTAGACCTCATCACTTCCCATTCACAGAACCTTCAGCAGAAATGGATGCAACTTGCTTCGTTTGTGAAGGTGAAGGATGCAGAGTTTGTAAAGGAAGCGGTTGGATAGAATTATTAGGATGTGGAATGGTTCATCCACAAGTGCTTAGAAATTGTGGGATAGATCCTGAAGTATATAGTGGATTTGCCTTCGGATTTGGTGTTGATAGAATGGTTATGCTTAAGTACGGCATTGATGACATCAGATTATTATATGAAAGTGATATGAGATTCTTAAATCAATTTTAATTAACAGGAGGTAAATGAAATGAAAGTACCATTTAATTGGCTTAAAGATTACGTTGATGTAAATATAGATGCAAAAGAACTTGGAGATAGATTAACTTTATCAGGATCAGCACTAGAAGAGGTAATCACTCAAGGGGATGAAATTAAAAATATTGTTACAGGTAAAATAGTAGAAATAACACAACATCCAGATGCTGATAAATTAAAAGTTTGTCAAGTAGATATTGGAACAGAAACTATTCAAATAGTTACAGCAGCTACTAATATGAAGGAGCAAGATATAGTACCAGTTGCTCTTCATAAATCAATATTAGCTGATGGAACTGAAATAAAAAAAGGAAAACTAAGAGGAGTAGTTTCTAATGGGATGTTTTGTTCAGAAGAAGAACTTGGTATAGCTGGTGATGAACCAGTTCATGGTCTTATGATACTACCAACTGATGCTCCATTAGGTATGGATATTAAAGAGTATTTAAATCTTAACAAATCAATATTAGATTTTGATATTACTTCAAATAGACCAGATTGCTTAAGTATGGTTGGTATGGCAAGAGAAACTGCTGCAACATTAGGAACAACTTATAAAATTCCAAACTTAAACTATGAAGTAAAGAGCAATGAAAATATAAATGATAAAATTAAAGTAGAAGTTAGAGACTCACTATGCAGAAGATATATGGCTAGGGGAGTTAAAAATGTTAAAATTATGCCATCACCAGGTTGGATGCAAGAAAGATTATTAGAAGCAGGAGTTAGACCTATAAATAATATAGTAGATATTACTAATTTTGTTATGTTAGAAATAGGAGAGCCTATGCATGCTTTTGATGCAAGACAAATTAAAAGTGGCAAAATAGTTGTTGAAAGAGCTAAAGACGATGAAATATTTGTTACTTTAGATGAAATAGAAAGAAAATTAGATTCATCATTCTTATGCATTAAAGATAATGAAACTTCTATAGGTCTTGCAGGAATAATGGGAGGATTAAATTCAGAAATCCAAGAAGATACTACTGAAGTTATTTTTGAGGCAGCAAATTTTGATGGAACTAATATAAGAGTTAATTCTAAAAAGTTAAACTTAAGAAGTGAAAGTTCAGCAAGATTTGAAAAAGATATAGATCCAAACTTAGCAGAGATAGCTATAAATAGAGCTTGTGCATTAATATGTGAACTTGGTTGTGGCGAAGTTATGGAAGGAACTATAGATATATATAATTCTAAAAAGGAAGAAGGACATATAACTGTAGATTCTAAATGGATAAATAAATTCTTAGGAACTGAAATT
>JAEZAL010000045.1 GCA_023427705.1 Bacillota bacterium
CGTAATACTTTCTCATTTAATTATACACAAATAATGGTAAATATTAAACATTATTTACCATTTATATATAAATTGCTTTTCTCTCTTTAAAATCCTTTATTTTAGTTTTGGAATAAGAGCTGTGAGATTGAACAAATAATCTTTTGCACCTTATTGTATCCTTTTCAGTTTTAAACAATTCTATCCACTTGAACCAATACATATAATTTGCAAGATATTTGGTTGCTACTCCATGAAATCCAAGCATAAATTCCTTTAATCTACTGTGGTAGGCATTGATGTGTTGAATATGGTAAATCCCTTTTTTATATTTACCAGTTCCTATTTGTTGCATTTCAACATTAAAGTTATTTTTGAATTTGATGTAACTCTTATGAGAATCTACACATAGGATTGATTTATCTTCTATTCTATCTTTGAAAAGTCTTTCTACATCTGTATAACGCATTCTGCCATTACAAACTAACTCAGATATAACATTTCCCAATCTATCAGTAACGCACATTACAGATACTTGATTTTTAGAAATACCCCTCTTTTTCTTGTCTTCTTGATTTGAAGGCTTACTTTTAGGACCCCTCTTATATGGTTTACGGGGCATAGTAAAAATACTGCTTTTGCTATGATTACCTTTGTAAGAAAGTCTAAAAAATGTTTCATCGGCTTCAACTACTCCAGATACAGTACCAATACCTATATATTCTCTTATAGCATCTAAAATTTTATGCCTCCATAAGAATGATGTAGGTACACTAATTTCGACTATTTCTGCACATTTTCTAATCGAATAGCCTTCAATCATACATTTGATGTAAGATAACCATGCTGTAAAATCTTTTTTGCTATTATAACATGGGGAGTATGTGAAATCTGTAAATGTCTTATGACAATCTTTACAGATATATCTTTGCTTCTTGTTGTACTTCCCATTTCTTAATACCTTATCTTTTTTACAATATGGGCATACTCTACCTAAAGAGAACCTATTTTCTTTTATTTCATCTTGAATTTCATTTGTCATAGAGCCTAAAATTAACTCTTTTTCAAGATAGTTATATACTCTTTCTTGTTCAGATTTAGTTAAAGTTGAAAGAAATTTTATTACAGAACTTGCTCCAGACATAGTATAAGCCTCCATCGTTTACATTATATTTATATTATAACCTACTTCGAAAAAATTAATCAAATATCAACATATATCTTTAACATAGCGAAATAATAAGGTGCTATGGCACAATGTAAAATGAATAATGAAAAATGTAGAATTAATGAAGAAACTCCGTTAGGAGTTTCTAAAATGCATATATTTTTAGTAATTCCTTTGGAATTACATCAATAATTTTACATTCTAAATTCTACATTCTACATTTTTAATTATGCTCTTTTCTTTTTACTTACATATATAATTAATGCTATTCCGAAAGCTATTCCTATCAAGCTTACAATTTGAGCTGTTCTTAATCCCATAAACATTAAGCTGTCTGTTCTTAAGCCTTCAATAAAGAATCTTCCTATTGAATATAATATCATATATCCACCTAGTATAATTCCATCTTTTCCTTCTTTCTTTTTTAGAACTATATAAACTAAAATTAAGCAAACTAATAAGTTCCATAAAGATTCATATAAAAAAGTTGGATGATAATAAGTTCCGTTAATTAACATTCCTTTTTGTATAAACTCTGGGAACTTACTTATAAATTCTTGAGATACAGGTCCACCATGTGCCTCTTGATTCATAAAGTTTCCCCAACGGCCTATAGCTTGTGCTAAAATTACACCTGGCATTATCACATCTACATATTTTAAAAAGTTAATCTTTCTATATCTTGCAAAAACATACCCTGAAAGTAAGGCTGCTATAACACCACCATGAATAGCCATTCCACCATTTCTTATATTTATTACATCCATAAATGAATGATAGTTTTGATATTCAAAAGCAACATAATATAGCCTTGCCCCTATTATAGATATAGGAAAAGTAATTAAAAAAGCATCTATTATTATATCGTAATCAAGTTTTTTCTTCTTTGATAATATGTATATTAATAACATTGCAGCTAAAACACCTACTGATATTATTAATCCATACCATCTTATTTCTAAGCCAAAAACTTCAAAAGCTACTGGATTCATCTCAATCCCTCCTCTACAATTTGTTTTTTCTTCTATTTTCAAAAAATGACGTAAGCAAATTACTACATTTTTCATTATAACACCATTTTACATCAACTTGCCAATTAAATACATTATAATCTAATAAGTTTATGGTTGATCCACAAGCCCCCATATCTTTGTTGAATGTACCAATATACAACTTAGATATTCTACTTTGTGCTATAGCTGATGCACACATTGGACATGGTTCTAAAGTGACATACATCTCACACCCAGATAGCCTCCAATTATCTAATTTTTTATTTGCTTCTTCTATAGCTAGAATTTCCGCATGAGCTGTAGTAAGTTTCTTTGATTCCTTCAAATTATGTTTCTGTGCTATTATTTCTCCATCTTTAACTATCACTACCCCAACAGGAACTTCCCCCTTAGAAAAGGCTTTTTCTGCTTCTTCTATTGCAAGATCCATGTAATCCATAATACACTTCTCCTTAATAAAAAATTTTGTGAAAAAGAGCTGCAAAGCAGCTCTAAATTTAAATCTTAAGTAAATATTCTTACCTTTTTAATTCTATTTTTATCGATATCTTCTACTATAAACTTAATGTTATTAATCTTAACTTCTTCATTCTTTGATGGAAATCTTCCTAATTCTCCGATTACTAAGCCACCTACAGAGTCAAATTCTTCTGATTCCATGGTAACACCTATTAGGTCTCCGATATAATCTAATCTTGCACTACCATCTACTATATATTCATCTTCCTTGACTACTATTATATCGCTATCGCTTTCATCATCATATTCATCTTCAATTTCCCCTACTACTTCCTCAATTAAGTCTTCAATAGTAACTATCCCAACATTACCACCATATTCATCTAACACTACAGCCATATGATTTCTTGTTTTTTTCATTTCTTTGAATAGTTCTGCTATTTTCTTAAATTCAAAAGTATAATAAGGTTCTCTCATATAGTCTGATACCTTAAAATTATCTTTACTTTGAGATGCCATTATTAGATCCTTCACATTAAGTATTCCTATAACGTCATCTATATGTTCATTATAAACAGGTAATCTTGAAAATTGTTCAGTTTTAATTATATTAATAACTTCATCATAGGTAGCATTAACATCTACAGCTATTATTTCCATTCTTTGAACCATTACATCTTTTACTTGAGAATCAGCAAACTCAAAAACATTAAAAATCATTTCTTTCTCAACATCTTCAAGTACCCCCTCTTCCTCGCTAACGCCAACCATAGTCCTTAATTCTTCTTCTGTAATAAATGGTTCAGTAGCCTTAGGGTCTCCTCCTAAAAGCCTTATAAACACGCTAGATATAGATGCAAAAACTATAACAAATGGTTTAAATACTTTAACTATAATACCTATTGGTTTACTAACCATTAATGATACTTTTTCAGAATTTTGTTTAGCTATAGATTTAGGAGTTATTTCACCAAATATAAGTACTAAAATTGTCATTATTATAGTAACTAACCCTACTCCACTAGGTCCAATAACTTTTACAGCAATTGATGTAGCAAGAGACGATGCTCCTATATTCACTATGTTATTCCCTATTAATATTGCTCCTAATAATTTGCTTGGATCATGACATAGTTTTTCAACTAATTTAGCTCCCTTAACTCCTTCATCAACCATATGTCTTATTCTAATTTTACTTAGAGCCATTAAGGCCGTTTCTGACATAGAGAAGAATCCTGACATAATTAATAATATTATTAGTAATATTATCTGCCACGTGTAATTCTCCAAAATAATTCACTCTCCTAATTGTAGATATATTTTATTTTATATTATATCATATATAAATTTGAAAAAATTAGAACTAGTAGAATTATATCATTAAATTTAGTATTCATTACGCAAGTTCATATTCTTCCACTACATTTCTTATCCATTTTCCAGATTTTAATCTACTTCTTTCAAATACAATTTTAATAAACTCTTCTGTGCATATTAAGAAATATACTAATGTTACAGGAAAACCTAAAAATGTTGCTCCAATAAAAGAAATAGGTACAGCATAGAACCATACAGTTCCTAACTGGACTAATGTTGAATAAAGAGTATCTCCACCACCTCTAAAAATTCCAACAATCATAACAACATTATAGAATCTTATAGGACATATTAATGCCATAATTCTTAAAACTGTAACTGCATCTTTAAAAGTATTTGCTTCAACATTAAATGGTTTTACAATTTGTGGTGCTAAAACCCATACTGATACTCCTATTAATAATCCTATTACAGGAGAGATTTTACCAATCTTATGAGAATAATCTATAGCAATATCTTCTTCATTTGCTCCAATTTTATTCCCAACCATAATAGCTGCTGCTGATGCTAACCCTATACATAAAACCATAAACATATTATTTAATGTTGTTGCGATTTGCATTGTAGCAACTGCACTAGTTCCTATTTGTGCATATGCTATTGAGTAAGCAGTCATTCCAAATGACCATAATAATTCATTAATTATAACTGCTGTAGATGTATTGAAATAAGTTTTTACAAAATTCATATCAAAAGCAAATAATTCTTTTATCTTTGATGCTATAATATTATTTTTAGCATAAACTTTGAAAATTATATAAGTCATTTCTATAGTTCTAGCAATAGTTGTTGCTAAAGCTGCACCTGCGACTCCCATTGGCTTTACTCCAAGATTACCAAATATAAATACCCAGTTTAAGAATGCATTACAAAGTACACCTATTATACTTGCATACATTGGAGCCTTTGGCTGCTCTGAACTTCTTAGAGCTGAAGAGAATCCCTGTGTAAAGTTGGTAAATAAACAACTAATAGAAACAATTCTTAAGTATTGTGCTCCAAGTTCAATAACTTGGGCATCTTTTGATAATATCGACATTATTGGATTTGCTAAGAAAAATGCTGCTCCTCCAAAAAATATAGATGCTAAAAGACCTATAGATATATCTAAGCCTAGTACCTTTTTGATACTTTTAATATCTTTCTTTCCCCAGTATTGTGACATAAATACACTAGCGCCTGCATTTATACCTGATAGACATAGGGTAAATATAAAGAAGTATTGGTTAGCTAGTCCAACTGCTGCAATAGCTTTCTCTCCTAATCTACCAATCATCAAGTTATCTACAAGGTTTAGTGATGATGTTACAAGGTTTTGAAATGTTATTGGTAATGCTAATGTTAGCATTGTAGTTATAAAAGCTTTGTCCTTTAATATTTTCTTCATTTTATCCTCCTGCATTTATTAGTACGATTACTTTTATTTTAAAAAGTGCATCTATGTAATTTTACTTATTCCGTCGCTAGCTCCAAGTCATCGTAAAATTAATAGATGCACTTCAAAACTAAAGGAAAGAATTTATGGAAAGTTATTTATAGGATAAACTTTTTATAAATTCTCACATAATAAAAAAAGAGCAATGGGTGATTAGCTGCCCATCTGCTCTTTAATCATAAAATATTTTGCAATAATTCAATTCATTTGTCAATATTGTTTTAAATATAGAATAAAAACATAAAACCCTCAAACCAATTTATATAAAGGTTTGAGGGTTTTATGGTATCCCCAACAGGGATCGAACCTGTATCTGTCCCTTAGGAGGGGACTGTTCTATCCATTGAACTAT
>JAEZAL010000254.1 GCA_023427705.1 Bacillota bacterium
TTTATTCAGAAAATGATGATTATCAGTTTGTTTTAATAGTAGATAATAGTTTTGATGGTATTGTCATAAGAGAAAAAGGAAAAATAATTTCGAAGAAAAATAACGCTGAATCTGGAATAGGGATTTCTTCTATGGAATCAATTTGTAAAAAATATAATGGTCATTGTACGTTTGAAGCAAGTAATAATATTTTTCATAGTAGCTTTATTTTAAATAATGGTATTGATAATTGAAATAATTTTATATTTTATAGGATGTTGTAGACAACATCCTTTTATTTTCACTATAATAATCAGAATATTCTGAAACAATTCATTCCCTATGTGTTAATTTTATTCCTTAAATGTAAAATTAAAGATATAAAGTAGTATAAATAAAGATGTAAATAAAAATATTCTTTTATAGTTTGAAGGAATATTTAATAAATTACAACGGGGGTTGAGGTACTATGGTGAAAAAAATTGTAAGCAGAATATTATCAATTACTATGTTAACTAGCTGTATTACTTTTTCCAGCAATACAGCTAATGTAAAAGCAGAACCATTATCGACTGTTTCTGAATATAAGCAAATAGTCAAAGTAGGTGGAGAAAATAAAGTAGCTTCAGATAATGTTACTACATCAAAAATTATTGAAGAAACAGAAACTGAAAATGTATTTGAGATTATTCTACGAGTAACTACACAAGAGGATATAAAAAATATAAGCATATCTCCTGACGCAGCAACAGTATTAGTACTTGATAAATCAGGAAGTATGGACGAAAAGGACGGAGATAGTAAATCTCGTTTTGAAGAAATGAAGGACGCAGCAAATGATTTTTTAACAGAATTTGCAAAAATAGAACCAGGTAGCAATGCAAAAAGATTAGTGTCTATTGTATCATTTGCTAGTAATGTAAAAAATGAAACATATGATGAGGTAAATAAAGTTAATAATTGGATTGGTGTAACAAAGGATTTAAGTAATGCACAAACGAAAATAAATAAACTTATTAATCCAGATGGAGGTACTAATATTGAAGGTGCATTAATAATGGCTAATAATATAGTACAGAATGGAAAAGACAATAGTCTTATTATAGGAAGCGATGGAAAAGAAATAAAGAATATTAATATTATTTTATTAACAGATGGTTGTCCAACCTATCATGTAGGTGGGAATAATTCAAATAGTATCAGTAATATAACAGGAGAAAGAGGGGGAGGAAGTGTAGCATATACAAGTGACTGGAAGTCAGTAGGTGGTACTGTAGATGGAGTATCAGCTAGTTCAACTAATATTTCTAATACTATTAAAGATAGTGGTATAAATTTATATACTATTGCATTTTCAACATCAGATGCCAAGTTTTATAAACAGGATCCTAGTAGGGATAGTTGGGGATCTTCAGTTGATTTAAATCCAAGCACTTGGATGGCAACTTTTGCAACACGTAATTTCTCAGCTAATAATGCAAGTGAATTAAATACTCAGTTTGCAAAAATTAATCAATTAATTGCTTTAAGTTCACAAGCTTGGAAGGTTACTGATCCTATGGGAAATAATATTATTTATAGAGGAATTACTGAATTTGATAGCGAAAATGCAAAATCCTTTGATTCTAGTAATAATATCTTAACTTGGGATTTGAAAAATAGTACACCAGAAGTAAGTAATCCTAGTGAAGGGGTCACACAATATACTTATACATTAAAATATAGAATTGCTTTAGACACAACTAATACAAAGGCTAATTATAGTTCTGTTAAAACTAATGGAGATACAATATTAGATTACTATCTATTCTCAAAACAAGATGAGGAACAAACTGTAGAATTAAAACATGCCAGTTTTAATGTTCCAGAAGTAGAAGGCTTCTTTGGAAAGCTAAGCTTTACTAAAGTTGATGAAACTAATGTAGGAATGGCAGGGGTTACTTTCACACTTACGGGTACATCAACTGGCTCCAATAAAGCAGTTACAATGACAGCAACATCTAATGCTAATGGATATGTATCATTTGATAATATTCCAGCTGGTGTTTATAAACTAACAGAAATTACTCCTAATGGCTATATTGAAGCAGGACCATGGGATGTATTAGTATCTTATGGAAATACTACTAAGGATACGAATTTAGGAGATACAATTATAAACTATCCACAAACTAGAGATATTTCAGTTACAAAGAAATGGGCTGATTTACCAGAAGGTAGTAAGGATTATCCTGAAAGTGTAACAGTTAAACTTTTAGCAAATGGAGTAGATACAGGAAAAAGTCTAATATTAAATAATGCTAATTCTTGGACTGGAGCATTTGAAAATGTACCATATGTAAATAGTAAAGGTACAATAGTTTATTCATTAGAAGAAATTAATATACCAGGATATACTACAGGAATTATAAAAGATGATTCAGGAGAACACTTTACTATTACAAATACTTATAAACCAGATCTTATAGATATAAGTGGAGAAAAATCATGGGTAGATAAAGATGGTGTAAGTAATATAACAGGAACAGTTCCAGAAATAAAAATTACATTACAAAGAACGTTGTCAGATAATTGGAATGATGAAACTAAAATAGAAAATATAGATTTTAGAACATTAAAGAGTGGAGAAACTGATTACAGATTCGAAAATCTTCCAAAGACAGCAACTACTGGTGAAGAATATAAATATCGTGTACAAGAAGCTCCAGTAAATGGTTATACTCCAATATATAATGAAGATTTTGATATTGTTAATAAGTACACTCCAGGAGAAACAGAATTAATTGTTAATA
>JAEZAL010000307.1 GCA_023427705.1 Bacillota bacterium
GGATATTAGAAAGTTTATTGATGAATGTACTACTTCTATGAATTCTAATACAGTTACTTGGTATGAATTTGCAATTAAATTGAAGGAAAATAACAAAGTTATTGGTAACATTTCTTTAATGCTAAAAGAACAATTTGCTGAAATTGGTTGGATTTCTAATAGAGCATATTGGAACAATGGTTATATGACAGAAGCAGTTAGAGAAATTATTAAATATGCATTTCATAAATTACGCATTACTAAGATAATTGCAACTTGCACTAATAAAAATAGAGCATCTTACAGAGTGATGGAAAAGTGTGGTATGAATAAAATTAAAGAGGAAAAGAACTATAAATCTATGAAGCAGGGAATTGAAGTGAAATATAATAAACTAACTTATTGTATTAAAAAATAGAGATAAATCCCAAGTTGTTGAGTAGATAGAGTGACTAAGAATTATTACCTTCAGTTTACATTATATAATGAAAGAAAAAATAATGTTGTGGTGACTTGGAGCGAAGCGACGGAACTAGACTTACAACTTAATATTAAGGTAAATGAATATTAAGTTAACAAGATACGTTCATAATTCCGAGGAAGGAGGAATTATTACCATTAGTTTATATAGGGTTAATGAAAGAGAGAGGATAGTATTGTAGTGACTTGGAGCCTTCGACGGAACAAGCAATACTATCCTCTCTCTTTCATTTAGAGTAGATTTTTTATGTTTGGAGTTTGTAAATCTCTTAAATGCTCGGCTGTTGCTCTTACTGAATGGAGAGTAGCTAAAGATTCGGCTCTGTCTTCACCTTCAATGTAAAGAGATAATTTTAAAGCATCACCTTTTAATAAATCATAATCTACATGATTTAAATATATGGCAGGAATATCGCCCTCTTCTTTTATTAAGTCAATTAAAGCTACAGCATCTTCATAAGCATTTTCTTCATCATAAGCATCTAAATAATCTTCTATAATATCACATCTATAAACAACTTCATTACATAGTTTTACGAATTTGTTATTTAAGAAAAATATTATAATAACTAAAGCTATAAAAAGAAAAATAGATATATAAGTGTTCTTCATTAACTTTCCTCCTTATCCTTATGAAGTTGATATATAAACCTACCATTAGTGTCAGTCATTGCAATTAAAACATCTTTAATTGAGTTAATTTTATGTTTTTTTAGTTCTTTTATTATCCATTCATCACCCTTAGGTGAAGAGGTTAAAGAATTTCTATTAAATTCTCCATCTAAGATATATATAATTGGCAATTGTGGCTTTTGACTACTTGAATTATTAGAGGTATTTGAATCACTAGAGGAAGAATTTTTATTAGATGTAAGAAAAGACATTTGCCCATTGTTTTCTAATATTCCAAACTCTATTTCACTTAAATCAAAATACCCTGCAAGGCGTATTTCTTCCATAAGTTCATCTAAGTTAATTTGTTGTTTCTTTAATATATCATATCTAATCTTACACCTAGCAATTAAAATACAAGGTTCTCCTTCAAGAATCTTTCTTGCCTTTTGACTTTTAAGTTGTAATAAAGATAATATTGTTTTTATAAATAATAAAGTTATTATTGGTATAACACCTAAAATTAAAGGTAATCTGGTATCTTGCATTGGAAGAGCAGCAAGATCTGAAATCATAATAGTAATTACAAACTCGTAAGGTTGCAATTCTCCAATTTGTCTTTTTCCCATTAATCTTATAACCAAAATAACTAAGCCATAAAGAAAAACTGTTCTTAATAATACAATAAACATTTTAACACCTCGTATAAATATTATTTGTTTAATGATAATTTTTATACTTTATACACATAAATGTATTTAAATAACATATTAGGATTTATTTGTATTTGGTATGGCGCTTTGATATAATAGAATTAAGATAATTTTACGGTGAAAATCAATTGATTTTGTTGTATTTAGGAGGCAAATATATGATTATTTGTAGTGAATATGCTCCATGCAAGGTCTAATTAGGACGAACCTACATGGAGCAAAAATAGTATTCGTCCAAATAGGCTTTGCATTTTAATTTTAGAATATATTCAAGATTAAAAGGAGCAAAGTCAATATGAATAAATTAAAATATTTTATTAAGGATATTAAGAGTTTTTTAATTTTATGGTCTACACAGTCATTGTCAAGTTTAGGGAGTTCAATGACAAGTTTTGCTTTAATTATATGGTCTTATGAAAAGCAAGGTTCAGCACTTACCCCAGCATTATTATCTGTTTGTTCATATCTTCCCTATGTTTTAATGAGTATCTTTGCAGGAGCAATAAGTGATAGATGGAATAAAAAGATAACTATGCTAGTTAGTGATAGCTTTGCTGCATTTAGTACTGTAATCACATTACTTTTAATTTATGCAGGTAAATTGGAGATTTGGCATTTATATTGTATAAACGCATTAAATGGTTTGATGAATACTATACAACAGCCTGCATCAGATGTTAGCATTAGTTTGTTAGTACCAAAGGAGCATTATCAAAAAATAAGTGGAATGCGTTCATTTTCAAATTCACTTTTGACCATTCTAACACCTATTATTGCAACGGCAATACTAGCTTTTGGTGGTATACAGGTAATTATATTTTTTGATTTAATTACCTTTGTTATAGCTTTTATATCATTACTATGTTTTGTAAGAATACCAAACACTCAGAAAGAGAACAGCAGAAAAGAAACTATATTAAAATCTGCAGGTTTAGGACTTAATTATTTGAAAAATAACAGAGGGATTTTAGATTTAATTTTATTTTTAGCTGCTATAAATTTTACTGCTTCAGTTTATAATGCAGCACTTCCAGCCATGATTCTTTCCAGAGAAGGTGGAGGAAGTGTTGAACTTGGTATTGTTAATTCGGTTACAGGAGTAGCATTGTTAGCGGGGAGTATTATTACAACTCTATTGCCTACACCTAAAAGTAGAGTAAAGATTATATGTAATACTCTTCTTATTTCTATGAGTACTGAGAATTTTTTTCTTGCCTTTGGACGTTCTGTTCCAATATGGTGTATTGGTGCAGTTTTAGGTTGGATATTTATTCCCATTATGAATGCAAATATGGATGTACTATTTAGAAACTATATACCAGTTTCCATGCAGGGGCGTGTATTTTCGGCTAGGAATACACTTCAATTTTTCACAATTCCAATTGGATATTTTCTTGGTGGAATTATGATTGATAAGGTGTTTGAGCCATTTATGGCATCACAGGAAACAGAAAGCTTTTTAGTATTGATCTTTGGAAACGGGAAAGGTTCTGGAGCAGCACTTTTGTTTTTAATTCTTGCAATAGTTGGTATATTGACTTGTCTTATATTTAGAATGGATCCTCATATTTGGGAATTGGAAAAATAGTTATGTTTCAACTGAAAGTTAAGATTATACTATTATAATAAACTTTTGTTCACTTAGAATTATAAAAGAAAGCGATGAAAAATTTTCATCGCTTTATACTTTTTTCATAATTGTACTAATATGTATGTAGTAATTTTCATTAATAAGTATATAATATTAAATAAGACTTTTGAAAAAAGTGGTAACATAAATGGGTTTTATGGAGGTAGACATGAATAAGATAAAAATAAGTTATGATAATAATGAATATGAAATAAATGAAGGAATAACTTATAAAGCATTTTTAGAAAATTATTTAAATATTAATCCATATGATATAGCATTATGTAGATTAAATGGAGAGTATTATGAACTTTTTAAGCCGATAGAAGAAGATGGAAGCATGGAGTTAATATATTTTTGTAGCTCAAAAAGTTCAATAGGTTACAAAATATATAACAGAACATTACAATTCATATTTATTAAGGCTTCTTTAGATTTATTTCCAAATTCAGTTATAACTATAGAGCATAGTATAGGGGAAGGGGTATTTGGAGAAATTCATAAAGAGATAGCATTAAATGAAGAAGATTTAAAGAAAATTAAAGAAAGAATGCTAGAAATTATTTCTCAAGACATTCCTATAAAGAAAATAAGAATGAAAAGAAAAGAAGCTATTAAAGTATTTGAAGGATATGGAATGGAAGATAAAGTTTCATTACTTAACCATGTATCCTTTGAAGATGTAAGCTTATATGAATTAGATGGTAGATATGATTATTTCTATGGACAAATGGCTTTTTCTACAGGAGTAATAAAAGCATTTGATTTAATGTATTATGATCCAGGATTTATTTTAAGGGCTCCTAAAAGGGATAATTTAAATGTTATTTCAGATTTTAAAGAAAACAGAAAGCTTTCTCAAATTTTTATGGAAAGTGAAAAATGGTTAAATATTATAGGTGTTGGTGAAGTAGGATCTTTAAATGATAAGGTGGAAAATCTTGAACTTAGAGATTTAATTATGGTTTCAGAAGCTCTTCATGAAAAGAAAATAGCTGAAATTGCAGATATGATATATGAAAGAAAAGAAACTAAGGTAGTATTAATAGCTGGACCAAGCTCTTCAGGAAAAACTACCTTTGCAAATAGATTATCTATTCAATTAAGGGTAAATGGACACATGCCTATTCCTATATCTTTAGATGATTACTTTGTAGATAGAGAGCATACTCCAAAAGATGAAAATGGAGAGTATGATTTTGAAAGTGTATATTCATTAGATTTAGAATTATTTAATTCGCACTTAAGTAAATTATTAGAAGGCGAAGAAATAGAAATTCCAAGCTTTAATTTTAGAAAAGGCGCAAGAGAATGGGTTGGAAATAAACTTAAGCTACCTAATAACGGTATAATTTTAATTGAAGGAATTCATGGATTAAATCCAATATTGACTAATTCAATTTTAGACAAGCAAAAGTTTAGAATATATATATCTGCCTTAACTCAATTGAATCTTGATAATCATAATAGAATTGCAACTACAGATATAAGAAGGGTTAGAAGAATAGTTAGAGATTTTCTATCAAGAGGATATGGAGCTGAAGAAACTTTAAAAATGTGGCCATCAATAAGAAGAGGAGAAGAAAAAAATATTTTTGTTTTCCAAGAAGAAGCAGATGTTATGTTTAATTCAACTTTAGTATATGAATTATGTGTATTAAAGAAATATGCTTTAGATGAGCTAGAGAAGATAAAACCAGATAGTAAAGTATATTTATTAGCAAGTAGACTTAAAGCATTTTTAGGGTTCTTTAAAGAACTAGACAAAGAATATGTTCCTACTAACAGTATATTAAGAGTATTTATTGGAGGTAGTGATTTTTATAAATACTAATATAAAGAATAAAGAATAATATATAACTATAAAGTTAGATAGCTACTATTATCAAATAAGTTTGAAAATAGTAGCTATATTATTAATATAAAGAAATGTTTTAGAGGCTTATTTAAAAATACAACAAAAGTGAGTATAAAATGATTTGAAATAAAGGGGATTCTATGAGGCTAAAAGATGACTACGGAAAAGAGTTTTTACTTTTAGATGAAGAAAATTTAATTTACAAAAGAGTAATTAAAAAGATAACTATGGAAAAGTATTCTTAAGTATAAAAAGAATGAAATAGATAAAATTAAACTTATAAGAGAAAATACAAATAGTATTTATATTCAATTAAAGAAGAATAAAAATAAATATAAATTATATTTTAAGGAAAATCCATATTTAATAAAGATATATAATTTAAGCTTAACTAAACTTTTTAATTAATATAGATATTTACTTAATGGCACTATATAATAGTGGTATAAAAAATATTTATACTAAAGGAGACAAATCATGAGT
>JAEZAL010000309.1 GCA_023427705.1 Bacillota bacterium
CATATTATATAGCAATATATGTATTTATTCTATGTGTCAAAACAAATTATTTAGTAAATACTATTTAATATACAATTATTATATACAAGTATTTGTTGCAAATCATTTGCATTATCATATATAATTATTTTAGACTATTTAGGAGATGATTAAATGATTGATATAAAGAACTTATCTTTTTCATATACAAATAAACCACCGTACATACTTGATAATATTAATTTAAATTTGCCTAAAGGTATTTATTTATCTATAGTTGGTGAAAATGGTAGTTGTAAAACAACATTAATAAAACTAATTTTAGGTTTATTAAAACCTAGTTCTGGAAGTATAGAAATTTCTTCAAACTCAATAGGATATGTGCCTCAAAGGTTAGATTCCTTTAATTCACAGTTTCCAATCACAGTTAAAGAAGTTCTATCTTGCCACCAAAAAACCCTTAAAAGTAGTTCTATTAACATAGATTCACTTCTTAAAGATGTTAATCTGCTAGATTTTAAAAATAGACTTTTAGGAATGTTATCTGGAGGCCAACAACAAAGAGTATTAATTGCTCGTGCTTTAATGGGAAACCCAGATATAATAATATTAGATGAACCTTCAACTGGTGTTGATGAAAACAACCAAAAAGAAATATATAATATATTAAAAAAATTAAATACTGAAGATAAAAAAACAATAATTTCAATAGAGCATAACTTAGATATAGCAATAAATAATTCAACTCATATTCTTAAAATTGAAAACGCTAGTGTAAAATTATATACAGTTAATGAATTTAAAGAGTATAAAAAAAATAGTTTTAATGATTAATTATTAAGAAAGGTAGATTACATGTTTCAATTAGATTTTATGCAAAATGCTTTTATGGCAGGATTTATTATATCTATACTTTGTCCTTTTATAGGTCTATTTCTAGTTCTTAGGAGATATTCAATGATAGGAGACACCTTATCCCACTCCTCCTTTGCTGGAGTTGCTATAGGACTAGTTATTGGTGTTAATCCTCTAATAACAGCATTTTTATTTACTACTTTGTGTGCAATTATTATAGAGTTATTAAGGGAATATTATAAAAAATATGCTGAGCTAGTTATGTCTTTAGTTCTAACTTTCAGCTTAGGAATAGCCATTGTATTAATTAGTAGCGGGAAAGCATCAGCTAAAGTTAATTCATTTTTATTTGGTAGTATATTAACAGTTTCTTCTGAAGACATACTTTTAATATTAATAGTAGGTATAATCTGTTTAATAGCTTTAATATTTTTATATAACAAGCTTATATATATAACTTTTGATGAAGAAGGTGCAAAAACTTCTGGAATAAAGGTTAAACTTATAAATTATATTTTTACAATATTAGTTGGTGCAACTATTTCAATGTCAATTAGAGTAATGGGGATATTAGTTATATCATCTATTATGATAGTTCCTGTTGCTACAGCTATGCAGTTAAAAAAAGGATTTAAAACTACCCTTTTATCTGCAATAGCTTTTGGAATATTTGATATTATGGTTGGATTAGGATTATCCTATTATATTAATAGTGCTCCTGGAGGAACAATAGCCCTAACTTCAGTATTCACTTTAATAATAGTAATAATTTTAGAAAGATTTATCAGTATAAAGTAAAAAAATGAAGTATATTTTCTATGTATTGAAAATATACTTCATTTTTTTACTGTTCTATTTGAATTTTTTGCAATCATCGCATATACCATTTAACTCTAATTTATGTTTAGTTAAACTAAAGCCTACCCTTGCTTTAATAGCTTCTTCTATTTCTTCCATTGGACATGGGATTTCAACACATTTATGACATACATCACATTGTAAAATGTGCTTATGATTTTCCTTTTTTAGTACATATATTGCAGGTCCATCTATATTTATTTTCTTTATTACATCTTTTTCTTCTAGTATTTCTAAAGTTCTATAAATAGTACTTAAATTTAAATTATTATTTTGTTTTTTACATTCACTATATATACTTTCCGCAGAAAGTCCTTTATCAGAAGTACTTATTATATTTAATATTGAAATTCTTCCTGTTGTAATTCTTATTCCCTTTTCCTTCAAATAATTTTCCCAGATCATTTTTTTCTCCTAACGCTATAATCTTTATCTAATTATAGCAC
This sequence comes from Bacillota bacterium, assembly GCA_023427705.1. Classification (GTDB taxonomy): domain Bacteria; phylum Bacillota; class Clostridia; order Clostridiales; family Clostridiaceae; genus Clostridium. The sequence continues at coordinate 2,139 of JAEZAL010000309.1, forward strand.
TATTATTAAAGTTGTTAAACAAAAAAATACTTTTAGAAAATTATTAATGTCTAGTTAGAATAATATCATCTCAAGCCCAAGGGCTAATAATATTAATCCTCCTAATATATCTGCATATTTACATATGAAATCTATTCTTCTTGCATATCTACATAGGAAAAATCCTGTTGTACATAAAAATAGAGTAATAAGTCCAACCAATACAGCATCAATAAATATTAAAATTGGATGAAACTCGTAAAATGCTGTAAATCCTACTACTAAAGCATCTATACTCACTGACATACCTAAAATTAGGTACATAGATTTTTTAATTAATAGTGAATCATCTTTATCACTATTCTTAAATGCTGAAATTATCATTATAATACCAATTAATAAAATAATAACTCCACCTATTAAACTAGGTATGGAAACAACATATGTATCAAAGAATCTACCGGTTATTCCACCTAAAAATATAAACATGAATTGAAAAAAAGCAAAAGATAATATAAATCTTATTTTATTTCTCTTAACTAAGTATGGATTTATCCCAAGACTTATAGTTAGTCCTAGAGCATCCATTGACATTGCTATCCCTATTAATATTACATCTTTTAGTTCCATTGTTTAGTAATACCTCCAATAAAATTATATTGTATTCTACACTTTAAATATAAAGTATAGTATTTATGTATCTTTTTTTAAATTAGTACTTTTATTAACAGAAAAAATGTTGTATATTATTAAATAGAGTATATTATATTTAATAATAGTATACATTATATGTTTTTTATAAAGGAGAGTAACTTAATGGCAAATTGTATAATAGCACAATCTGGTGGTCCAACATCTGTAATTAACTCTAGTGTAGTAGGTTTATTACAAGCTAATAAAGATATCAAAGCCTTTAATAAAGTATATGCAGGTTTAAATGGTATAGAAGGAATTTTAAATGGAAACATAATAGACTTATCCTCATTTTCTGACAGCGAAATTAATTCCTTTAGATATACACCATCTTCTGGACTTGGTTCTTGTAGATATAAGATGAAAAATATAGAAGAATCTTCTGATGAATACGATAGACTCTTAGATATATTAAAAACAAATGATATTAAAGCATTTTTCTATGTTGGTGGAAATGATTCTATGGATACTATAGCAAAACTAGGAAAATATGCTAAAGAAAATAATATAGATATTAAATTTATAGGAATTCCTAAAACTATTGATAATGATTTAATGTATACAGATCATACTCCTGGTTTTGGTAGTGCTGCAAAATTTATTGCAACTACAGCACTTGAAACATATTTAGATTCTTCTGTTTACATAAATAACGGTATCTTTATATTAGAAACTATGGGTAGAGATACTGGATGGTTAGCTGCTTCTGCTTGTACTGCTAGAATCAATGGACAACCTGTTGCAGATTTTATATATTTACCAGAAGTTGCATTTAATATTGAAGACTTCCTTATAAATGTTAGAAAAAGATTTAAAGAAAATAATAAAGTTTTTATAGTAGTATCTGAAGGCCTTAGAAATGCTGAAGGTAAATTTATTACAGAAGTTAAAAGCCATGCTCATGATAAATTTGGCCATGCTCAACTAGGCGGAGTTGGATCTTACTTAAAAAACTTAATTATAAGTTCTGGAATAACAAATAGAGTAAAATCCTTAGAATTAGGAGTACTTCAAAGATGTGCAATGCACTGTGCATCAGAAACAGACTTACAAGAAGCATTTGATGTGGGATATTCAGCTTTAAAATTCGCTTTAGAAGGACATAGTGGTTATATGGTATCTATTAATAGAGAGTCAAGTACACCATATAAAACTTCACATACCTTGGTAGAAGCATCAAAGATAGCTAATAACGTTAAATACTTCCCTAAGGAATTAATTAATGAAGAAGGAAATCATATTAAGGAAGAAGCACTTGAATACTTCTTACCACTTATTTCAGGTTCACCATCCTTAGTGATAGAAAATAATTTACCAAAATTTAAAACTATAAATAAATAAATAAATAAATGAGCTGTTACCACAGCTTATAATTAAGAATGTAGAATTATTGATGTAATTTGTTCCAAATTACTAAAAATAAATTAATTTTTAAAAACTCCTTAGGGAGTTTTTTCATTAATTCTACATTCTTCATTTTTCATTTTACATTCTTAACTCTTCCATTCTTTCATTTTATCATTCCTTCATTCTTTCATTTGCCTATACAACACCCATAGAGTATAATAAAATTGTTATTTTTGAAATTATGTAAATAAATATATATTACCTTTTTATATAGGAGGACAAATGGTAGTTTTAAGTTGTAAAGATATATCGAAAAGCTATGGAATACAAGAAGTATTGAAAAATGTTACTTTTTCAATAAATGAAGGAGATAAAGTTGGTATTATTGGCGGGAATGGTGAAGGTAAATCTACTCTTTTTAAAATAATATCTAAAGAGATTACTCAAGATGATGGTGAAATTTTTATTGATAAAAATAGAACTATAGGTTACTTATCTCAAAATGTAGACTTGAATTTAGAAGACACAATATATTCTGAAATGAATTTAGTATTTAAAGAACTTTTAGATATTGAAAATAAACTTCACTCTCTAGAAATAAAAATGGCAGAGCCATATGATGAAAATAATGATAGTTATCATCAAAAAGTAATTAAAGATTACACAACTCTTCAAGATCTTTATTCACATAAAGGTGGATATACATATAAAGGTGAGATATCTAGAGTGTTAAAAGGACTAGGATTCTTAGAAGAAGACTTCCATAAAATTATAGGAACCTTGAGTGGCGGTCAAAAAACTAGAGTTTCACTTTGTAAGCTGTTATTAAAAAAGCCTGATATTCTTCTACTTGATGAACCAACAAACCATTTGGATTTAGAAGCAATTGAATGGCTTGAAGAATATTTAAGGAATTATAAAGGAACAGTTTTAGTAATTTCTCACGATAGATTTTTCTTAGATACTGTAACTAATAATACTTTTGAAGTTATTAATGGTCATGTTAATTGCTATAATGTTTCTTATACTAAGTTCTTTGAGTTAAGACAAAAAAACTATGAAAATCAATTAAAAGCTTATAATTTACAACAAGCTGAAATTAAAAGACAAGAAGCTATAATTGAAAAGTTTAGAAGCTTTAATAGAGAAAAAAGTATCCGTGCAGCAGAAAGTAGAGAAAAAGCTCTAGAAAAAATGGAAAAAATAGAAGCTCCAGATAAAGACAAAGAAGCTTCTAAAATTAAGTTTGAAACCTCTGTAAAGAGTGGCCACGATGTTCTGCATATTGAAAATTTATCAAAAAGTTATGGTGATAATAAATTATTTTCAAATCTAAACTTTGATTTAAAAAGAGGCGAAAAAGTTGCTTTAATCGGTGAAAACGGACGTGGTAAAACTACATTGCTAAAAATTATTTTAAATAATGTAGAGGCTGATACAGGAAAAACTATTTTAGGAACAAATGTTAATTTAGGATATTATGATCAAGAACAATCAGATTTGAATTTAGATAAAACTATAATAGACGAAGTTTGGGATGAGTTTCCAACATTGACAACTTCCAAGCTAAGAGGGGTACTTGCCTCATTCCTCTTTACTGGTGATGATGTTTTTAAAATAATTAATACATTAAGTGGTGGAGAAAAGTGTAGAATAAACCTATTAAAACTAATGCTTTCAAAATCTAATTTATTATTACTAGATGAGCCTACTAACCACTTAGATATAATTTCTAGAGAAGCTTTAGAAGATGCTTTATTAACTTATGATGGTACTTTACTAGTTATATCTCACGATAGATACTTCTTAAATAAAGTTATAAATAGAATCCTTGAACTAAATGAAGATGGAGTTAAAGAATACTTAGGTAACTATAGCTATTATCAAGAAAAAAAGATAAATCCAAATAGATTTGAAATTCTTGAAGAATTAGCAAATGGTAAGACTAAAACTCAACTTAAAGAAGAAAAAAAGAAAAAGAAAGAACAAGAAAAAGAAGAAAAAGCATTAAAACTTAGAATAAAAAAAATAGAAGATGATATATCTAAAAGTGAAGAAGATTTACTTTCACTTAATGAACAGTTATGTTTAGAAGAAGTTTATTCTAACCCTACAGAAAGTGAAAGAGTTAATAAAGAAATTAAAGATTTAGAAGAAAAAATAGCATTATTATATGAAGAATGGGAAAGCTTATCATAAGCCTCCCCATTCTCTATCTTTTTCCAGTAGTACCAAATCCACCTCTATCAGCATTACCAAAAGATTCTACTTCTTCAAATTCTATTTCAGGCATAACTTCCATTATTCTAAATTGACCTATTTTATCACCTTTTCTAATCCAAGTTCCTTTTTCCTTTAAATCCATTCCCTTTAAACAAAATACTGGCATATGCCACTGATCGTTATCTCCTATATATGTATCATCTACTACGCCTAATGAGTTTGTTTGAATTATACCCCAACTCTTAAAAGTTGAACTCCTTGGAGCTAAATGACCTTCCCACCCCATTGGTAATTCTAAAGCAAATCCTAAAGGTATCATTGCTCTTTCACCTTCTGCTATAAACACATCTGAATTTGCATAAACATCTATCCAATTTCCTTTTGATATTTTCTTCAATTTCGTTGCGCCTTCAAAATATTTTATTCTAAGTTTCATATGTATCTTCCCTTCTACTTATAAACTTGTAAACACTACTATTATTTTAAATTAATCTGCAATAAAAATAAAGCTTATACTTATTTTATACAGTGTAAAATGGATAATAAAAAGTATAAAATTAAGGAGCTGTTGCAACAGCTCCAAATTATATCAATATTTCTAAATTATAAATTTTAGTTATTGTCTTAACTTCTTATTTTCTATAATACCCAGGTTTTATTCTATTTACTACTACAATGTTAGAATTCTTATTATTAGCATCTATTGTTACTTCATTCCAGTTATAATAAATAGGTTTCTCAAAAAATCTTCTATCTACAATTGCAATTATTCTATAACATCCGTTATCCAAATTACTAAATTCAACTTTTCCAGCTTCATCCGAGAATTTAGAATCATACAACTTAGGAGAAACTCCATTTAATAAATAAATATTTATTCTAGCTCCTTTAATTTCTACACCATCTTTGCTTCCAAGCTTAGAGAATACTGTTATACTACCTTTTGGTTCTTTAGAACTTTCTTCTTTATATACATTATACATAGGTTTTGGAGTATAACTTTCTTGTTCATAGACTTCGTCTTTATTAGCATATTTCTTTTCTAGGTTATTTTCTATTTCTGCATAAATACTATGATAATCTCTTGAAAACTTTTCATCTTCCCATGGGTTTTCACTGCTAATTGTTCCATTTAGTGTAGGTTCTTTCACATCCTCAATTACTTCTCCAGTTAATATAACTTCTTCTTTAGTATTTTCTTCTTTAATATTCTCTTCTTTAGTATTTTCTTCTTTATCATCATTTACTTTAAATTCAGCAAAATCACTTTCTACAATATTGTCAGCTTCATTAATAATTATGTTATTACTATCCTCTAAAGTATTATTATCCTGTTCTACTTCTCCAATATTGATAAATAAATCAATATTCCCATTTTCATCTACTGTAAACTGTTTATTTTCATCACTATGATATTGGTCATCGATTACAATTTTCATTTTAACCTCCAAAGTGCAATATAGTTACATAATACGATTCTTATATCTACTTGGTGATTATTTTTTATATAAAATTGTATATTTTTTATTTACTACTACTTATAATCATTTTACTAATATCATCAAATTCTATAGGCTTACTAAAATAATACCCTTGTATAATATCACAATTACTTTTTTCTAAATAAGATAATTGTTCTTTAGTTTCTACTCCTTCAGCAACTACTAATAAATTTAAACAATGAGAAAGCTCTATTATGCTATTTATTATATATTCACTCTTTTCCTCTATTAAAATGCCATCGATAAAGCTTTTATCAATTTTCAAAACATCTATTGGCAAGGTCCTTAAATAACTTAAAGATGAATAACCTGTTCCAAAATCATCCAAAGCTAAGGTAACACCTAATGCCTTAAGCTTTTCTAATGTCTTAATATTTTTTTCTGCCGATTTCATTATTATACTTTCAGTAATTTCTAACTCTATATATTCAGCATCTAAATTATACTTTTCTAAAGTTTTAGCTATATAATCAACAATTTCTTCATCTCTAATTTGAACTTCTGATAGATTAATGGCCATCTTAAATTTTTTATCTGTTTTTAAAGAAAGCTCCTTACACCTTTTAAAATTTTCGTCAATTATATATTTACCTATAGAAATTATAAGTCCAGAACTTTCAGCAATAGGTATAAACTCCTTAGGTGACACTAAACCAAGCTTATGACTATGCCATCTTACTAATGATTCAAAACCAATTACACTTCCTGTATCAACTTTAATTTTGGGTTGATATAAAAGTTTTATTTCCTCGTTATCTATAGCTATTCTTAAACCTTTCTCTATTTCAAATTCTCTATCCAAAACTTCTAGTAATCTTAAATCAAAAAACTCATATCTATTTTTTCCATTTATCTTAGCTAAATACATTGCCATATCAGAACGTTTAATCAATATTCCAAGGTCCTTGCCATCTATAGGGAAAATACTAACCCCTATACTAAGTGTACAATATATTTCTCTATCATTAATTATAAGTGGATTACTAAGCTTTTTTATAATATTATCTAATATACCCTTAATTTCATTTTTAGAACTAGTATTATTTTTAACTAGTACAAATTCGTCTCCTCCATATCTGGCTAAGAATGAATTTTCAATCCTCATTTCTAAAATTATTCTAGAAAACTCATATAATAGAGCATCCCCATAATCATGACCATATGTATCATTTACATATTTAAAATTATCTAAGTCAATAAAAATAAAAGCTATTTTCTCCTTTGAAAATTCTCTTATTAATTTACTAGCTTCCTTCATAAAAAACCTTCTATTAGGTATTCCCGTAATCTCATCATTATAACTTAAATAATTTATTTCTAGCTCCTTTTCTTTTCTATTAGTTATTTCTGAAATAGCACCATGAACAAATATATCACCATTTTTTTCAATGGTTTTCTTTCCTTTACTTTCAATCCAATATACTTTATTATCGCTTCCTAAAATTCTATATTCAATAGTATAAAACTCATTTTTACCTGACTTAATAATACTATCTATCTTCTCTCTGTATCCATCTAAGTCTTCATTTAATATATAGCTTTCCCAAACTGTTGAAGGAATTAGTATGTCTCCAGATCCTGATAAGTTTAGATACTTTTTAATTTCATTCCCTATAGAAATTATATTTCCAGTAACATTCCACCAAAATACAATATCTTTAGAACCTTCCAAGGCAAGCTTATTTTTATATTCATTAGCCTTATTAATATTTTCAAGCTTTCTTTTTTCAGTATTATCAGTAATAAAACCTGATAAATAAAAAATATCTCCTTTCATACTACCTTTTCCTTGAAAATTTATAAGTAATCTATTTCCTTTTGTATCTATGATACTATGTTCTAATATAAAATTATCTAATATCTTTTTTTCAATTGTATTTTGAAAGAAAATTCTTATATCCTCTCTTTCTTCTTCTAAAATAAAAGTTAACCAATCATTAAAATCATTTATTTTTCTATTTATTTTAAGCATATCTTTAATTTGTTTTGATATGTATAACTTATTATCTTCACTACTCCATTCCCAAATAGCTCCATCTAATGCTTCTATGGCCATCCTGTATTTTCTCCTATTAGCTTCCGCCAGGTTACATAGTTTCTTATATCTCTTATTTCTATATGCTAAATTTATAGTTAATATAAGAATTATAAATAACATAAAAACTAACACAATATTTATAACATCGAATTTTGAATAAAGGAGTAATATAAAAACAACTATAACAAACAATAAATTATATAATATGTACTTTTTATTCACTATAATCACCAATACCTTCTAAAATGTCAATAATATAAATATTCTATCATATTCTACCATAAATTAACATATTTTTATTTGCAAATATTAAAAGAGGCTATTAAAAAATAGCCTCTAAATTAAACATATATACTTTATTTAGTTTTTATATTTGATAGATTTGAAAGTATTAGATTTAAAACAACTCCTACTAAGGCAGATAAGCTTAAACCTGAAATACTAACTCCTTCTACTATTTTTATTCCTATAGCTTCTTTCATAAATAATCCTGATAAACCTACAAATAAAATTGTTACCATTACTATAATATTTTTAATATTAAACTTAACACCTTCATTTTTAATTGTATTAACTCCTACTAAAGCTATCATTGAGAAAAGCATAATACTAATTCCTCCCATAACAGCTTGAGGTATAGTTCTTATTATAGCTCCAAACTTATCTATAAAGGCTAGTATTATTGCAAACACAGCCGTTAATCTTAAAATTGATGGATCATAATTTTTAGTAATAGCTAATACACCTGTATTTTCTCCATATGTAGTGTTAGCAGGCCCTCCAATTAATGATGCTAACATAGTAGCAACTCCATCACCTAATAAAGTTCTATTTAGGCCTGGATCCTCAATAAAGTTTTCGCCAACTATTGTTCCATTAGTAGTTATATCACCAATATGCTCCATAAAAACTGCAAGTACTACTGGTACTATTATTGTTATAGCTCCAAAACTAAACTTAGGTAAAGTGAAATTTGGAATTGCTATAAATTCAGCTTCTCTAATTGCAGATATATCTACAAGTCCTAAAACTAAACTTAAACAATATCCTACTACTACAGCTATAATTATGGATAGTTGTGATGTTAATCCATTAGTAAACTTTTTTATACTTAAAGCAAGTCCTAGAGTTATTATTGCAATTAATAACGGTGTTAAAGAGTTAGCTTCTCCAGCTATAAATGCATTAACTCCAGCCATATCTAATGCAGTTGGAATAAGATTTACTCCTATTACAATTATCATAGGTCCAACCACTTGTGCTGGCAAGATATTTCTTATTTTTGAAACACCTATCTTTTTTATTAAAAATGAAGTTATAACATATACTATTCCTGCTACGAACATTCCACCTTGAGCATATCTCAAGTCACCATATTGACTTGCTACTACACCAATTACAGGTATAAATGCAAAAGATGATCCCAAGAATACAGGAACCTTTCCTTTAGTACAAAGGTGAAATATTAATGTTCCTACTCCTGCTGAAAACAATGCAACTGATGGATTTAAACCTGTTATTATAGGTACCAAGACGGTTGCTCCAAACATGGCTACTAAATGTTGAAGTGCTAATAAACTTTTTATTAACCCCTTTTTCACATTACTTACTGAACCTAATTGTTTTGATTGTGCATATTCTGTCATTTTATGACCTCCTCATTTTTGATAAGGAGAAATTCAATTTCTCCTTTTTTAGCCTCTCTGGACTAACTTAAAAGGTTTAATTTACAAAAAACTAATAAATGCTATTCATTTTTAATTACTAAATGTCTTTTTAAAATAAAAAAACTTCTTTGGAAACCCAAAGAAGTATATAGCTCGACTATAAATTAACTTCTTTTAAGCCTCTCTGGACTAATTTAAAGAATTTCTTTTACAAGAGTATACCATTTTTATGAAATACTTGCAATAAAAATATTTTATTTTCCATATAATATATAATTTATTTTATTAATTTTTAGAAATACTAATAGTGTTAAACAATTTTGGGAGGTGATTAAAATTAAATCTAACAAACTACACATATCACTATTTATTATAGTTCTTACTATGTTTTTATCATCAGTTAATGTATTAGCAAAGGATATTAATGAAGATTCATCATCTGATGAGCTCAAAGAAAAAGTTGTTTATTTAACTTTTGATGATGGACCTGGTGGTAAGGTAACAAAGGATATTTTAGATACCTTAAAGAAAGAAAATGTGCCAGCCACATTTTTTGTTATAGGATCAGAAATTAAAGGACAAGAAGATATTCTATTAAGAATGAAGGATGAGGGCCATAGTATTGGTCTACATAGCTTTACTCATGATAGAAACAAACTTTATTGTAATAATGATGGTTTCTTAAATGAAATGATAAAGTCACAAGAAGCTATTTATAAAGTTACTGGAGAAAAATATAATATTCTAAGATTTCCTTTTGGTTGTAATAATAGTACTTATAAATTAACTCAAGGTTTGGTTGATACTCTACATAATAATAATTTTAAAATTTATGATTGGACAGCCGATACTGAAGATGGTGCTAATTATAATTCTGCTCCTGAAAGCATTATTAGAAAAGGCTGTAAGAATGAGAAAAACGTTGTAGTTTTAATGCATTGTGGCTTTATAAATAAAAATTCTGCTAAAGCTCTTCCATCTATTATTAAATATTATAAAGATAATGGATATGTATTTAAATCTATTGACGAAACTACTCCTGAAATATATAAAGTAACTAGAAAATAATAAAAAGGATGCTGTCACAAAATATCAAATTTATTTTGTATTTTAAGACAGCATCATATAAAAATATATTAATGGGCATTTTTATTTAGTAACTAAAACTCCTGTAGTTTTTAAAGCTACTCTTATTGATTTATATAATACTGTTCCAAGTAAGATATTCATTAATGTTGCAGGTAAAACAACTAAAGTTACTAAAGTAATAAAATTACCTGGTAGTCCAACAATTATACTAGCTGATATTAAAAAAGATAACCCACTTACTATCGTTCCAAAGCTTAATGCTAATAATATTTTTATATTATCACTTATCTTGTTTCCCATTGCTTTATACATAAAATAAATTACATGAGCAGTTATAAGCTTGTCTATAATATTAGGTAATTGTCCACCTGGAAATTTTGTAGTCATAGCAGTAATTACTCCCATTATTATACTGGCTATTAATGTTGTTTTATAATCTTTATTAATTAATATAATAATAAATAACATTGCAATTGCAAAATCAGGTTGCATTGGTAATCCTAAAGCTGGTGTTATTTGGTGTAATAAAGCTCCAATCGCTATTAATATAGAGTTTAATATCATTCTTTTAACATTCATATTCTTTTCCATAAAAATTCTCCTTTTTATTAAATATTTTTTAAACTTTATTATCTCCTGTCCTTCATACCATAATTACCAGCTCCTTTAATTTATTTAAATAAAAAAAAACGCCCTATACAAAAATGTATAGGACGGTATTATCCGCGTTGCCACCTAAATTGCTTTAAAAGCCTCTCTCGTCAGGTACTAACATACCCTATTCCCTATATCGTGGGACTTACGGATCAACTACTTTAAAATAATTTCGTATCACTCCTCAGAGGCCCATTCACCATTTGCTATAGTACTGAAATCTCACCACCTTCAGCTCTCTGAAACCTTGCATAATAGCTACTCTTCCTCATCAATGGATTCATCTTTTTATTTTATTAATATAATATGCTTTTAATATTTATTTGTCAACAGTTTCAAGGAATTTTTTTCTATTTGGTATTATAACCATATAAATAAATAAAAACAATAAAATAATACCTTTAACTACACTAGTCCCACTAATACTCCACCAAACTCCATTTATCCCTAATGCAGCTATGCTGCTTAAAAATATAGCAATAGGAATTCTTAATCCTGTTAAAATGATACTTACCCACGAAGGTGTTACAGTATTTCCTAATCCATTAAAGGCGCCAGCTGTAGTAATTTCAATACACATAAAAAGTTGTGAAAAACCTAATATTGTAAGATATATTCCACCAGCTTCTATAGCTTCTATCTCAGGAATAAATATAGAAAATATATTTTTACCTGCAAATATTAATAGTATTGTAGCAAATATTCCTATGCTTGCTGCCATTATCATAGTAACTTTATAACCTTTTAATATTCTATCCCATCTATTTGCTCCATAGTTTTGTCCAACAAATGCAGTTAAAGCAGCTGCAAATCCTTCTGCTGTCATCCATGAGATTGCTTCTATTTGTGAGCCAACCTTTTGTACTGCTATAGCTACAGGTCCCCAGGATGCTACTACTCTTCCTATTATCATTGCAAAAAATGAAAAACAACAATTTTGAAGTGCTGTTGGTGTTCCTAACTTACATATTTTCATTATAATTCTTTTATCTATATATTTTTTATTTTTTATTCCTAAACTATATCCATTTTTAATAAATGCAATAATAAAAATAACACTAACTATTGCTTGAGCTCCTACTGTCGCTAACGCTGCCCCTAATACTCCAAGAGCTGGAAACCCAAACAATCCAAATATAAGTATTGGATCAAAAATAATATTAGTAATTAATCCTACAGTATTTATGAAAAAAGGAATTTTACTACTTCCTGACGCATTAAAAATACCAGTAAATAAAGGATTTAAGAAACTGAATATCATGCCACCAGAAACTACTACTAAGTATCCAATAGCCATTTTAATAATTTCAGAATCTCCTAGTTTAAAAAATCCTATTAATTGCTTCTTAAATAATATTAAGAATAAAGTATAAAGTATAGCAATTGTAATATTAATTAATAAACTATTATAAACAAACTTATTTTTCTCATTAATATCTTTCTTACCAATAGCTTGAGAAACTCCAATTTCTGCTCCTATCTTAGATATAAAAACTAATGCGCTTCCAAACCAAGTAAAAAATCCAGCTGTTCCAACTGCTGCTACTGCATTACTTCCTATTCTTCCTACCCATATCATATCTATCATGTTATAGGCCATTTGTATAAATGATGTACCCAGAATTGGTAATGACAACTTAATTAATGTACTAATTATATTTCCTGATACTAAGTTTACTGATTTCTTCATATTTCCCCCTTAAAATTTCATAAAAAAACTCCAAAAACATGAAAACAAAGCTTACATTATTATAAAACTAAATTTCATAATAACTGTAAACTCTTTTCAAATTATGAAGCATTTATTATTCTTTAGTTATTAATTACATCTATTTAACATTGTTATAACATTTTCAAAGTTTTCAGGCTTGCTGTAATAATATCCTTGAACAGTATCACACTCCATACTTTTTAAATATTCTACCTGTTCTTTTTCTTCAACACCTTCTGCAACCACAGTAATTCCTAATTTATGTGATAATTGAATTATTTTTTCTACTATGTATCTACTTTTATCATTTTCAATCATATCATTAACAAAGCTTCTATCTATTTTTAAAACATCAATAGGTAACTTAGTTAAATGATTTAATGATGAATATCCAGTACCAAAATCATCTAAAGCAATAGAAGCCCCTAATTTTTTTAATTGCATTAAAGATTTTATGTTTCTATCTACAGATTTCATTATCATACTTTCAGTAATTTCAATTTCAATATATCTAGGTGGAACTTTATATTCCTCTATTAAAGAAATAAAATATTCTAATAAATCTCCTTCTCTTAATTGTATTTCTGATAAATTAACAGCAATTTTAAAATTATCATATCCTTGAGAAAGTAAATATTTTATTTTAATAAATACCTCTCTTAATACAAATTTGCCTATTGGTATAATTAATCTAGTACTTTCTGCTACTGGAACAAATTCAGATGGGCTTACAAAACCAATATCTGAACTCTCCCATCTTAATAATGCTTCAAATCCATCAATTTCATTATCAGTTAATCTAACCTTTGGTTGAAATACAACATACATTTCCTTATTATCTAACGCAGTTCTTAAGCCTCTTTGAATTGAATAAATTCTATTTATCTCTTTAGAAATATTGCTATTAAACATTTCCCACTGATTTTTCCCATTGCTCTTTGCAATATACATGGCTGCATCAGCATTTTTAAGTAAAACTTCAAAATCTTCACCATCATCAGGAAAAACAGAGACACCTATACTTACAGAAGCAAAAATCTCATTATTGTTTATATTATATGGTGTTTTTAAAATTTCAACAATTTTCTTTACAACTTCTTTTACATCATTAAAATTTGATATGTACGGAATAAATATTAAAAATTCATCACTACCAAACCTGCATAATAACTCATTAAAACTCAAATACTTCTTTAAATCATCTGAAAACTTTTTAAGAAATTTATCTCCACAATTATGTCCATGTGCATCATTAATCAATTTAAAATTATCTATATCAATTGCTATTAAGGCTCCTCTACTTTCTAATAAAGTATGCTCCTTCAATTGATTTTCTATTATAGATTTAAAGTTTTTTCTATTATTTAAGCCTGTTAACTCATCATAGGAATTAATATATTCTAATCTTAGCTTTGAGAATTTTTCATTATTAATATTATGTACATACCCTTCAAACTCTAATAAATTACCATTGCTATCAGTTTTGGTAAAACCATTAATTCTAACCCATACATCTTCACCTAAAAGGTTTTTAATTTTTATTTCTATATCTTCATAGTTGTTTTTTAATTCATAAAGTAATTTATCAGCATAGTCATTATGTATAAATTCTTTTATATTATCAAAATTAAATATTATAAATTTATCTTCATACCCAATAATCTCTTTATTGTTTCCATAAAGCACTATTAAGTCTTCATCTTTGTTCATATAAATAAAAAGCCCTTTTATAGAATTAATAAAGGAATTCTTAAAATTTAATAAGAATTCCTCCTTGTTTCCATTGAAGAAATTTTTATTTTTTATCTTAAGGGAATCAAAATTCTTGTTGTAATTATTTTCCCTACTCATATATAAATCCTCTTAGAGCTAATTTTGCTCTTCTTCTATTATTTCTTCTTTCTTATTTCCATTTTCTTTTTTATCATTAATTAAAGTTGCTACTAACGCTGCTCCTGCTGCTAAAGCAACCGCTAATTTTCCCATTTTTTTAAGTTTCATTTTTACTCCTCCTAACATATTTATCTAAATTGATTAATAGTTTCGTCGTAATTATATCCAACTTTATTTAACTTTTCTTTTAAATATTCCTCACTAATTTCCATATCATCACATAAAGAACTTAAATTAGAATAAAAGTCTCTAAGCTTCATGTTAACAATACTTAATAAAATATTAGGATCCATAGCTTTAACTTGTTCTTTATCCATAATATTTCTCCTTTTGCATAAATATTACCTGCACTATATAAAATATACCATATATTTTTTAATAAAAAAAGTCCATATTATATTAAAGTAGTAAATGCTATATATAAATTTGGAGCTGCTTTAAGCAGCTCCTTTATAAAACACTATTATTTAACTTCTGGTACTTTAGAAGCTTCACTTTTTTTAGGGGATTTATATCCATTTTTCTCCCAACTCGCCTCTTGATGCTTTTTAGCCATGAAATCACCTCCGCTATACCATTAGTATAAATAATATAGCTTTATTTATTCCTCATCATAAACTTCTAAATATTTTGTTTTAACTCCATTTTTTTCCCATCCAAGGATAGAATCTAAATTTACATTTTCAGCTGCTTTAAATATAGATTTTTCTACTCCATCAAAGTTCTTCTTAAGTTCTTTAATAAGCTCTTTAATTTCATATCTTTTATTACCTATTTTTTCTGCAGCTACCATACAAGCACAATTTAATGGCCAAATACCTGCATTATTAGTAAATCTCTTTATATAATCCTCTTCTATATAATATAACGGTCTTATAAGTTCCATTTCAGTAAAGTTTGCTGATTTAAACTTAGGTAACATAGTCTTAAAATTACCAGCATAAAGTACATTTAGAAGAGTTGTTTCAATAACATCATTATAATGATGTCCTAGCGCTAATTTATTACATCCAAGTTCCTTTGCCTTATTATATAAAGAACCTCTTCTCATTCTTGCACAAAGATAACATGGATAATCTCTTGCCATTTTATCTACAACTTCAAATACTTTTCCTTCATATATATGTACTGGTATTCCAAGATGCTCACAGTTTTCAATAAGTAATTCTTTTATTTGTGGATGATACCCTGGGTCCATGGCTATAAACTCTAAATCAAAATTCATTTGACCATGTTTCTTAAGCTCTTGGAAGCATTTAGCCATCAGTAATGAATCCTTTCCTCCTGAAATAGCAACTGCTATTTTATCTCCTTCTTCTACAAGATTATAATCCTTAACCGCTCTTACAAACTTTGTCCATATGTGTTTTCTATATTTTTTAACAAGGCTACGTTCTATTTCCTCTAAAGGTTTCTTTTCTTCAGTAGGAACAAGTCTTTCACAGCCCTTACCTGCTATATTAATCAATTTATCACCTCATTTAATAATCTTTATCAATTATAACACCTTTTATTCTTAATGTCTTTACTATTAGTCCTAACTATTCCCTTTAATAGCTTGAGGATAATTAAAAACATTGAAAGGATCATATTTGATTTTAATTTCTCTTAGTTTATTTATATTTTCACCATAATACTCATTTTCAAAGTTCTCTAATTCATTTATTGGAAAATTAACAAAAGAACCTTTAGTAATTTCTTTTATTATAGGAAAGTTCTCTTTTATCCATTGTTTATTACTTTCAGCATATATATCTTCTTCCCAAACAGATTGTATTCCTATAATAAAATGTGCATCTCTATAGTAATAAGCTGTAGACAGCTTGTCTATATCTGAAATAGCACCACCTAAACCGTAAAAAGATACTGCAGTATATGTAAATCCATTTGCTGGTTCATTAATAATTTTTATAATTTTTTCAATTTCTTCTTTATTAAAATCTCTATCTATAAATCTTCCAGTAGATTTATATTTCTCATAATCTGGATGACTATCTTGTATCCATCTATTACATTCTAAAATACTCTTATCTTCAATATTAACTTCAATACTTCCTGAAATATCTATAAGCGGTTTTAATATTTCTTTTGCCATAAGAGAGTTACCATAAAATAAACCAGTTAACTTAACTCCTTGTCCCTTTTCACTAGAATTATATATAGCAGTTTTTAGATTCATCTTTCTATCTAAGTACTTGAAAAGTTTCTGAAGCTCTATTATTACTTTTAGTATTGTCTCATTACTTGCATTAGGATAATTTATATATATTGAACTTCCCATTTTTTCTTTTTTCTTTAAACTTAATGTCATAGATGTTATTACACCAAAATTACATCCACCACTACCCATTATTGCCCAATATAAATCTTTATTATGGTCTTTATTTACAGTTATCTTTTCACCTTTATAATTTATTATTTCTGCTTCAATTAAACTGTCTGAAGCTAGACCTAAATATCTAGAAGAATAGCCCCATCCTCCACCTAATATTAATCCAGGAACACCAACAGTTGGACATCCCCCTCCTGGAAATGGATATGACTTTTCACCTAAGGCTTCATATGCTTCCCTATTTCGTACTCCTCCACCTATCTTTACATAACCTTTTTCTTCATTAAGATTAATATAATTAATATTACTAACATCTATTACAACTACATCATCACCGGTAGAATATCCTTCATAACTATGTGCACCTGATCTTACTCTAAATTCCTTTGAGTTTTTTCCAGCCCACTTTATAGCATTTATAACATCTTCTTCATTATAGCAATATACTATAAGTAAAGGTTTATTATTTATAGCTCTATTCCAAGCCTTAATGCTTTCATTATAATCTCTATTTTCTCTGGTAATTATTTTTCCAGTCAATCCTATATAATCAACATTATCCATTCAATCACCTTCTGTCAAAAATATTCTCTATAAGATAATATCATATAGGTATTTAAATTTAAATAATTATTATTAAATAAAATATTCTTATTTTAACTTACAATTTAGTTATTTTTTACTTATTTTTTTATCACCTATGCTTAATTTTGACATAGGCTATTATTAGAGTTTATTAATTGAAAGGATGTTTTTTATGTACTATCGTAAAGAAGATGATTGCGATAAATGTAAGGACTGTATAAATAATCCTGGCAAAGACCATTGTAATACTACATGTGAGGATAAGGATAAAAACTGTTATGAATCCTATAAAGTTTTTACCCCTCATATTTATGCAAAAGCTATTGTTAATTTACAACCTTATGAAAATTTATTTAATATAAGTGATTCTTTTGCTGCTGGGACTATTTTCAAGGATCTATATAGCCCTTATTGTGCTGTAAAATTTGTAGGAGGTTATGAAAAAGAATGAAAAGGCATGAATATTTAGAAATAATACAAAAGCTTCAGTTCTTTTTAATAGATCTTAATTTATATTTAGATATAAATCCATGCTGTGAACAAGCTGTAGCTGATTATGATAAAGTATCTAGTGAGCTAAAGAAGACTATTTGGAATTATGAAAAAGAATATGGTCCATTAACAAACTTTGGAACTGCATATTTTAATAATCCCGATGAATGGGTTAATTCTCCTTGGCCTTGGGAAAATACTAAAGGAGGTAAAAAATAATGTGGTATTATGTTAAAACACTTGAACATCCCGTTAACTTAAAATCTACTGACATAAGAATGGCTAAACTTCTAGTAACTCAATATGGTGGTCCAGATGGAGAGTTAGCAGCTGCTCTTAGATATTTAAATCAAAGATATTCAATGCCTACTAATAAAGCAAAGGCTTTACTAACTGATATAGGTACTGAGGAACTTGCCCATGTGGAAATTATGGCAACAATGGTACATCAAATAATGGAGAATGCTTCAATTGATGAAATTACAGCTGCTGGATTAGATGGACATTATGCTGATCATGGAAAAGGATTATTCTATACTGACGCTACTGGAAATCCATTTACTTCAACTTACATTCAATGTAAAGGAGATATAATAACAGATTTAACAGAAGACATGGCTGCAGAACAAAAGGCTAGAACTACTTATGAATGGTTAATGAATTTAACTGATGATGTTGAAATAAAAAAAATATTAGGCTTCTTAAGAGAAAGAGAAGTTGTACACTTCCAAAGATTTGGTGAAGCATTAGTAGATGTACAAGATAATACAAAGCTAACTGATTTTTGCAAGTAATTAAAAGCATATACTATATATTATTTCTTTTATTTTAAGAAATTTATATATGCTAAAAGAGATGCCTAAATGACATCTCTTTTAGTATATTTTAATTAAATGGCTTATAAACGCTACTATCTAAATATCTCTCTGATATACACTCTCCTGCAGCATTATATCCATAAAGATACGCATCTGCAGATAATGCTCCTGTTTGATAAGCCTTTGCTACATATGATATGCCTCCAGTAGCTTGACTATTAGACCAAAACTCAGCAGTTACTGAATTTCCACTAGCATATACATTAACTACTATAGGATAATCATAGGTATTGGTGAATATTAAATCTGGCCATTCATCACCTATAGTTGCATCTAATCCTTGTGGTACATACTTAACTACCATTTCATGATATGTTCTAAAATCTGGCAATATACCTGCTTTTAATTCAGCATTATATATTGTACTAGATATTTGACATACTCCTCCACCAAGACCTGGTACAACTTTACCGTTAAGATAAGTGTTAGCTTCTACAAATCCATTTGCTTTAGTTGTAGGGCCTATAGCATCTACGGTTGAAAATGAATCTCCAGGCATAAGCAGTAC
>JAEZAL010000314.1 GCA_023427705.1 Bacillota bacterium
GATATTATACGAAATAAAACTACTTATGAAGATTCTACAAATGGCTTTTTAAGATTTGGAGAAATAACACTTACATCAGAAGAATTTGAGGAAATTCAAGAAGAAGTATATAAAAGTTTTGAAGAAACTCTTAATGATAAAGATATATATGATCAAGCTATTTACAATTCTAAAATATCTCTTACTAATTTATTTAGACAAATTATTGGTGATGATATAAATATCAATATATTATTTAAATAGTTATGTTTAATTGGTATTTAAGATGTATAATATAAGATAAATAATAAACAATATAGTGAGGAGAGTGATAAAATGAAAAGGATAGTTTTAGCTGGTGGATGTTTTTGGGGCGTTGAAGAATTCCTGTCTAGACTAAATGGAGTTGTTTCTACAGAAGTTGGGTATGCTAATGGAAGAACTGAAAATCCAACTTATGAAGATGTTTGCTATAAAAATACTTATTTTGCTGAAGCTTGCTTAGTTGAATATGATGAAAATATTTTATCATTAGAAAACTTATTAAAAGAATATTGGTCAATAGTAGACCCAACTGCTTTAAATAGACAAGGTCCTGATGTTGGTAGTCAATATAGAACAGGAATATTTTATTTAGATGAAAGTGACTTAGACACAATATTAAAAAGCAAAGAAAAGAATCAAAAAAATTATGATAAAAAAATAGTTACAGAAGTAGTTCCTTTAGTTAACTATTATAAAGCTGAAGAATATCATCAAAAATATTTAAAGAAAAATCCAAATGGCTATTGTCATATAAAATTATAAAAATAGAGGCTACGAAGCCTCTATTTTTTATATTATTTAATTAAGTTTTCTCTCATCTTATCAGTAGCTTCTTGTAAAGCAGTTTGCCAATCCTTAACTGTTTTATCTCCAGTCATTATAGAATCAACTGTTCCAACATAAACGTCTGAATACTTTAATCCTTCTACTGGATTAGTTGCTGCAAATACTCCTATTAATGCTTTAGCTCCATTATCATACATCTTTAATAATTCAACTTGTAATGGCTCTAAATATTTAGTTGCAATTTCCATAGAACCTTTAACTGGAACAACACCCTTAGCATTTTCTGCAATAATCTTAACAGCTTCATCACTATACATATAAGCCATAAATTCTTCTGCTAGTTCTATATTTTTAGCATCCTTTGGAATGTACATTTGCTCAATAAAACTTACAGCATATTGATCTCCACCCTTTGTAAATGCTGGATAAGGCATAAATCCCCATTCAAAGCCTTCTGCTCTTGGAGCATCCTTCATTTCTCCTGGTAACCAGTTTCCATTAGGTATAAATAATACTTTGTTATCTAAAATCAATTGCTGATTATTTTTAAATCCTTGATTATTAGCATTGGCTACTACTGTTGGTTCTAAGTAATCTTTAAGTTTTCCAATAGTCTCTAAAGTCTTTGTAGCAGGTTCTGACATCCAGAAGCCTTCTGCGTAATTCATTGCATCATCGAAAGCCTTTGTGCCACCAGCTGCTGCAAGCATAGGAGGAATCATACAATCAAGATATCCTGCTGTTGGGTATGACCATAATGATATTCCATCAGCCTTTGCCTTATCTCCTAAGGCAAACATTTCATCCCAAGTTGTTGGAAGTTCATATCCCTTGTCCTTAAATAAAGTTTTATTATAGAACATTCCTGTCGGACTGTAAAATAAAGGTAATAAATAAGTTTTACCATCAGCATATGGATTAGTTGCATAACTATCAATAAATCCTGGTAATATTTTATCCTTAACTGTTACATTTTCTCCTGGTACCTTCATAGATAGCACATTACTTAAATCATGTAATCCTTGCTCTTTAGTAAATGTTTCTGTTAAGGCATCAGGTCTTCCAGTTGCTAGGTAAATAAAATCTGGTACATTTCCTGCTTGAATTTGAGGACGGATAACTTCTTCAATATTTGAAGCAACTGTTAATTCTACTGTTACTCCTTCGTGTTGCTTTTCAAAATTTTCTTTTAACTTTTCCCAATAAACTTTTCCATAGCCGCCTTCAAAAGCTGCTATTTTTAATGTCTTAGTTTCTTTTCCTGTGTTAGTTGAATCTTTTTCTTTTGAACCACAACCCACTAAAGTAGTCATTGCCATAATTGAACTTAGTATTAACGCTAACGTTCTTTTTTTCATTATATTTCCTCCCTTTTTCAATAAACCCTTTTATATTTATACCTAAATTTTTAATAAAAACAAATACTGTTTATAAGTTAATTTTAAGCTCCTGTAAACGTTAATAATATAAGATTTTTGCTTAATATTTTATTTATATTGCTTAGATATCAATATACTTAAATCACTGATATTTTTTATTATAAATATAAAGCTCAAATATTACCCCAGCCATACCAATAAACATGATACTTAACCCAAAGTATCCTGTAATTGAATTACCCTTTATAACCAAAAGCAAAGATACAAAGAACAATATAGTTAAAATTATATTTTTTAACATTATTAATCCTCCTTTGAAATAAATACTAATTAATATCAATCCACTTTATTTCAGTTGGAGCTAGCTCTAAAGTCATTAACTTACCTTCTCCATCATAAATATTAGATACTTGCTTTTTATTTGAATTATTAATTACAGCATATCTATTTGACTCTAAATAAGCTGAAACTTCGCAGTATGGATTATCAGCATACCACTTCTTCATTTCTTCTTCCTTATTAGCTGCATAGTAGCAAGCTCTAGTTAAGATACGAGTATTTTGAATTGAATATGGAAGTCCAGCAATATATACAGCTCTACCTTTTCCATATTTATTAGCTGACATCAACAAGTCACCCTTTGTATATTTTATAATCTCTGTATTTTCACTTAATGAATAGATATTCTTTTGACCTTCACCAAAATCTATTTCCTCAAATACATCTTCAGTTATAAAATGTGAATCTAATTCTTTAGTAAAGTATTTATCTGAACTTAAAGAGAATCCTAATTCCTTATCAATGCCAAATGCATCTGCTAATTGGAAGTAATGGCCTCCACTTAATACAGCTGATGGTTCTCCAATCCCTATAAATCCGCCACCTTCAAATATCCATTTTCTTATCTTTGTTGTAATCTCTTCATCTAACCATTTTTCACCACCACTAAAGGCTGTTCCTGCATCACCAGCATTAATGATAACGTCAATGCCTTCTGGCACTCCATTTTCTTTAATATCATCAAAGCTTATAAAGCTTACATCTACACTCATACCACTAAGAGATTCTATTACACCTAAATAAGTATATATTTGTTTATACCATAATGCATGAGCAACCATATGAGTTTGCCAAGTACGTAATTTACCCCAGCAATTTAATACAGCAACCTTTAATCCACAGTAAGGTTTATTTCCATTAATAGTTTCATAAATTTCTCTAAACTCATTACAAACACTTTCAATATAATCAACAAATTTAGGGAACTTATATGCTAGTGATAAATATCCACCATAACCTATTCTATCTACAGGTTTCCTCATAATTGCACGTCTTGCTGTTAACCAATTATCTCTTGCTTCAATAGTAGGATCATTTCCTTCATGGAAGGTATCTGGAAAGAAATATGGTAAAAATCTTCCTTCAGTATACTTAACTCCTGGAATATCTGAAATCATTCTTAAAGTAGCTCCACCACCTACAGATCCAACAACTGCATCTAAACCTATATTTTCAAAGTACTTTCCATAAGGTTCTGTTCCTATCCAGTTATCACCTAGAAACATCATAGCTTCTCTTCCATTATCATGAACGATATCTACTAACTTCTTTACATTCTCTGAAACAAACTCTTGTTGAAAATCCATATAATCTAAAAACTTTTTACTAGGAACTCTAAATGAACTATTGTAGTACCCTTCATCTATAATATCTTCAGCCCTTAACTTGTACCCTTTAACCTTTTCAAATTCTCTTAATGCTTCTGCACTTACACTTGAACTATAACCAAACCAATCTACGTATTTTTCCTTTGCCCTGTCATTAAATACTAATGTAAAATGGTAAAAGAAAGTTGTGAACCTTACAACATCTGCTTCTGGATGTTCATCTAGCCATCTATGCATAGCTTCAAATATATATTTATTTGTTTTTGGTTTTCTTGCATCAAAAGGAATTTCGTGAGGCTTATCACCCCAATTGTTTGTTATATGGTTATACATTTGTGTTGGATCCCATAAACAATATGCTAAAAATGATACAGTATATTCATGCCAAGGTTTAGCTTCATTAATTGTTATTTCTTGAGTTTCTTCATTATATATCCAATTATCTAAACTAACTACTTCATTAGTAGTTCTATCTATTACTTCCCAAAACTCCTTAATATCATGATAAGTATCGGGTTTTACTTGTTCCTTAAAATATCCATCCATAATGTTTACAGTTAATGAATCTGAAGTTGCTAAGTGATATTTAGTCATTAAATAAGTTTGTTGTAATTCTTCTGGATTCTTCTCTGCCCAATTATTATCTCCACGAGTAACAAAGTACGTAGAATACACTTTTTTAGCTAAATCTTTTATTTCCTTTGGTAGCTTAAATCCATCACAATCTCTTATAGCATCTGCTCCCCATTTTTCTGCAATTTCCATTGTCTCTTTCAAAAAATTGTCATCTGTTGGAATTGTAACTCTGCCTTTATTCATTATTGTCCTCCTTATTTATTCTTTTATCCCGCCTACTGTCATTCCTTCTGTTAATTTCTTTTGAACTAATATATAGAAAACTATTGTTGGAATCATTACTATTACTAAACCTGCATATAAGGAGCCATAATCTGTAGCTGTCTTTTGCACTTGCATTAAATTTATTAATCCAAGTGGTAATGTTTTTGCTTTATTAGGTAACATAGTAAGAGCAATGATATATTCATTCCAAAATCCTAGAAAATTAAATAATATTACAGTTATTATACTAGGCTTGGCCATTGGTATTATAACGTGAATTAGCGTTTTTAAATTACTGCAACCATCAACATAAGCTGCCTCTTCATAGGCTTTTGGTAATGATTTGAAAAATGTCATAAGTAGATATATAGTAAAAGGTAGAGCTGTAGATGCATATATTATGCTAAGCACTATCCTACTATCTAATAATACGGTCATACTAGTTGGAATTTCAAAAATACTTCTAATTAACTTTTCTCCATCTAATACTAATAAGGAAATTGGAACTACAATATAGTTAACATTTATAAATAACCCAGCTGAAAATAATAAATTTAATATTTTCTTACTTTTAAATTCAAATCTAGACAGTACGTATGCAGCTGGTATGGAAACAATTAACAGTATTATTAGTGCTAACACTGTCACTATTACTGAATTCATAAAGTAATTACCCATATTGGCATCTACAAATGCCTTACTGAAATTCTCAAAATATAATCCTTTTGGTAGAGCCCATGGATTCCCATAAAACTCTGATTTATGCTTAAATGATGCTAATATAGCCCACCCTAGAGGAACTAATATACTTAATGCAAATATAGATAAACATAAATAAATGAAAATCTTAATTATCTTTTCTGTTGATGTCTTTTTATATGATTTCTCCATATTAATGCCTCCTTAGAATTCAATTACCTCTCTCTTAGTAGCTTTGCTAATTACTAATGATAAGCCAAAGGAAAAAATGAAAATTATAACTCCTATTGCCATACCATATCCGTAAGATGAATTAGAATAAGCTTGCTTGTACATATAACTTAGGAAAACTTCTGAGGAGCCATCTGGTCCACCTGATGTCATAACTTTTACAAAAAGAAAACTCAAATTAATTGTACTAATTATAAAGAAAGTTAAAGTTGTTCTTATAACATTCCATATTAAAGGTAAAGTAATAGTGAAAAATTGTTGTATTCTTGTGGCTCCTTCTAAATCAGCTGCTTCATAAAGACTATCTGGAATACTGCTCATACTTGCCATATACATAACCATATAATATCCAACAGCTTGCCATATCATTGCGATGGCTATACACCAGATAACAACCTTTTGATCTCCTAGCCACATTCTTTTTAAGTTATCTAGCCCTAAACTGCCAAGACTTGCGTTTATTATTCCTCTTTCAGGATCTAATATAGCTGAAAATATAGCTGAAATAACTACTACTGATAATATGTTAGGAAAGTAAAATACCACTCTAAAGAAATTTTTAAACTTTGTTTCTTTTTTTGTTAGTATTGCTGCTGAAGCTATTGCTAAAATCATAGTTATTATAGTTACTATCACCAGCAAGAATAATGTGTTTTGAAAGGACTTAATGAAATTACTGTCTTTAAATAATATTGTAAAATTGCTTAATCCTACAAATTTCTTGTTATTTGATAATCCGCCCCATTTAAATAGTGACATCCAAAAGACATTTATAGTTGGAATCACCATAAATACTATAAAGAGTATAAGTGCCGGCATCACTGATAACCCTACAAACACCTTGTTTACAGTACTTTTCTTACGCATATATCATGTCCCCCCCTTATTTATTTCTTTATTTTATAAGCTTATTGTATATTTATGAAATCAATTACACAATAATATTATTGCGGTATTTTATAGTAATATTGCGATATGAATATAATTATATTTATATATATCTTGTTATATAATAGAATAAATATATAGAATGGAGGTTTTAAATGAGTAATACTAGATATTTAATAAATAAGAATGCTTATAATCCTAATTATGAACTACTATATATTAGTAAATCTAAATTTGAAAATGATTGGCATAGTACTGCTCACTTTCATCCATTTACAGAAATATTTTTTATTACGGATGGAAAAGGAGCCTTTTATTTAAGCGATCAAATTGTTAATGTGAACAAGTGGGATTTAATTATAATTAATTCTAATTGCTTACACACAGAAAAATCCTCACTATCAGATGTTCCACTTGAATATATTGTTATGGGGGTAGATAATCTATTATTGAATTTTCCTGAATCCTATAGTTTAACTGATAATGATAAACAAATTAAGTTATATGAAATTATGAATTTTGCTAAGGATAAAGATGTAATTTTAAATTATTTCAATACCTTAATAAAAGAAATAGAAAATAAAGAATTTAATTACGAAATAATATGTAAAAGCATTTTAAACATGTTTATTACCTACATTATTAGAAGTAGAAGCTCACTGTTATTTATAGAAGAATCTAGAGAAAAGTTAAACTTAGAGTGTATAAAAATAAAAAACTATATAGATTCTCATTATTCCCAAAATATAACCTTAGATTTTTTATCAAATTTAACTTATATGAACAAATTCCACTTAGTTCATACCTTTACTAAGCAAATTGGTTTGTCTCCAATTAATTATGCAATAAATAAACGTATACAAGAGGCTAAAAACCTTCTTTCAACTACTAACTATTCAATTAGAGATATTGCCTCTATTGTTGGATTTTCTAATTCATCATATTTTAGTCAAATGTTTAGAAAGGTTACTGGTATAACTCCTAAAAATTATAGAGATGAAATTCTAAGTTTAGAAAAGAATAAACAAAAAGTGTGAAAATAATATAACGTTAGTAATTATTTTCACACTTCTTTTTAATACTTATATATTATTTTAAACCTAATATAGATTGAACTACTTCTCCACCTAAAATCATTCCAGCTACTGGAGGAACAAAGGATATGCTACCAGGTATTTGTCTTTTAGTCTTAACAAGTTTCGTACTATCTTTTAATGAATCTTCTGTTTCTGGTGCTATTATCTTTTCTCCACTTGGTTTCATTGGTTTTTCCTCTGAATATACTACTTTAAGTTTTTTAACTCCTCTTCTTTTAAGTTCATATCTCATAACTTTAGCTAAAGGACATACTTTTGTATCATATACATCAGCTACTTTAAATTGAGTTGGATCAAATTTATTACCTGTTCCCATAGAAGCTATAAGATTAATTCCTTTTTGGTAGCAATACTCTGCTAAGGCTATCTTTGCAGTTATTGTATCAATAGCATCTATTACATAATCTACATCATCAGGAATTAATTCGCTTAAGTTTTCAGGTGTAACAAAAACTTGATGAGTTATAACATTACAATTTTTATTTATAGAAAGTATTCTTTCCTTCATAACATCAACTTTATTTTTATTTACTGTATTATATGTAGCATGAATTTGTCTATTTAAGTTAGTAATACATACAGTATCATCATCCACTAATATTAGTGTGCCTACTCCTGCTCTAGTTAAAGCTTCTACTGCAAAGCTTCCTACACCACCAACACCAAATATCATTACTTTTGCATTTCTTAACTTTTCTATCCCATCAGCACCTACAAGAAGTTCTGTTCTAGAAAATGGATATTTTATCATTAATTTCTCTCCTTCTGTATCTCTTGTCTTTCTACAAAAACATTTAAATTTAATATATCCTATTTTAGACTATTCTCAAGTTATTAACAACAATATTTTCTTTTGAATTTTAACTTTAAAATATATTATATGATTAAGTAGTAAATTATATATTTTATTTAAATAATGTAGATAATATGATAAGATATTAAAAGATTTAAATTATACATAACATAAATTTAAGGAGGCTAATTTATGGTATTAGGAATTATAAGTGCAATGTCTGAAGAGTTAGAATTACTTCTAAATGATATGGATATTAAAGAAGAAACTAAAAAAGCTAATATGACTTTCTATAGAGGAAGTTTAGAAAATAAAGAAATAATTGCAGTAGTATGTGGAATTGGTAAAGTTAATGCTGCAGTTTGTTCACAAATATTAATCTCTGAATTCAATGTAGATTCAATAATAAATGTTG
The DNA here is from genome assembly GCA_023427705.1 of Bacillota bacterium. Taxonomy (GTDB): domain Bacteria; phylum Bacillota; class Clostridia; order Clostridiales; family Clostridiaceae; genus Clostridium. The sequence goes on from JAEZAL010000314.1 coordinate 8,820, forward strand.
GAGTTGCAGGTGGAATCGGTAAAGATATTTATCCAGGAGATGTTGTAGTTGGTCTTAATTTAGTTCAACATGATATGGACACTACTGCCTTTGGAGATCCACATGGTCAAATTCCAAGATTAGATACATTTGACTTTAAATGTGATGAAAAATTAGTTAAGGCTGCATTAGATGCTTGTGAAGAAATTAAAGAAATAAATACTTTCTCTGGTAGAATAATTTCTGGGGATCAATTTATTTCTAGTGTGGATAAAATTAAATGGTTTGAAAAAGAATTTAATGCTATGGCATGTGAAATGGAAGGTGCTAGCATAGCTCAAGTTTGTTACTTAAACGATGTTCCATGTGTAGTTATTAGATCAATTTCTGATAATGCTAACAATGGTGCTCATATGGATTATGAAAAATTTATTCCTATAGCAGTTAGAAATTCAACTAAAATATTAAAAAATATGATACAAAAATTATAAAATAAAAAGAGATATTAACTTATGTTACCCCTAATATAGAGCAAGTAAGTTAATATCTCTTTTCTAATTAAATTTATATTTTAAGCCATTGCACTAATAGCCCATGGAATTCCATAAGATATTATTGTCATTATTACTGTAGCTATTATTATCCCTATAAAAATCGATAAAGATGCTTTTTTAATTTTAATTCCAAGTAATGCTGCTATAAGTGCTCCTGTCCATGCACCTGTTCCTGGTAGAGGTATCCCTACAAATAATGCAAGTCCCCAAAATTCATACTTTTGAATTTGATCACTTTTGGACATTGACTTATTTTCTAATTTTTCAACCATAGGTCTAAATAACTTAGTTGTTTTCATCCAATTAAATATTGGGGTGATAAATAATAAAATAAATGGAATAGGCACTATATTTCCTAAAACACATAAAAATACAGCTTTATATACTCCAATTCCTAAAAGTGAAGCTGCAATTAATCCACCCCTTAGCTCCAAAATAGGAACCATGGATATTATAAATGCTATAACTTCTTTAGGCATAAAACTTAATGTACTAGTAAACCAATTAATTAACGAATCTGTCATTTTATATCTCCCATTCTATACGTTTATTCAATTATCATTCATAAATTCTAAATTTTTACACATATATAAGAGTATATAATAAATACATATTATTCAAGTGATATTTTTAAATTTAATAAAAAATAAACTCAGGTTGCCTGAGTTTATAATAAATTTTATATTCTAGAACTTATGAACAAATATTCCACTTCTAGGTTTAGGTTCAAACCAAGTTGATTTTGGCGGCATAATTTCTCCACTATCTGCTATTGCCATTATATCTTCAGTAGTAGTTGGATACATTGAAAAACTTACTTTCATATCTGTATTAGCTCTTCTTTCAAGTTCTTTTAAACCTCTTATTCCACCAATAAATTTAATTCTTTTAGACTTTCTTGGGTTATCTATTCCAAGTATTGGCCTTAATAGACTATTTTGAAGTATTGATACATCTAACCTATCTACAGGGTCATCTGGATTAAATATTCCTTCTTTTGCTTTTAATAAATACCACTGTTTATCAATATACATACCAAAAGTATGCTTTTCCTTTGGTTTTACTTGTTCATTACTTTCAGTTACTTCAAAGTTTTCTTTTACTCTTTCTAAGAAGTCTTCTTTAGAAAGTCCATTTAAATCCTTAACTGTTCTATTATAATCTAATACTTCTAATTCACTATCTGGATATGATATAGATAAAAAGAAGTTAAATTCCTCTTCTCCAGTATAACTATCTTCTTCAGCTCTCTTTATATGGCCAACTTTAACTGCTGAAGCTGATCTATGGTGTCCATCTGCAATATATAAATATTCTACTGATTTAAATAATTCTTGTAATTTGTTAACAGTATTCTCATCATCTATAACCCAAACTGTATGCTTCACTCCATCATCAGCTTTAAAATCATATACTGGCTCTTTTTTAACCCATTCATTTACTATATCTGAAATCTTCTTATCTTCTCTATAAGTTAAAAATATCGGACCAGTATGAGCTTCACATTTATAAACATGATTAATCCTATCAATTTCTTTTTCTTCTCTTGTTAATTCATGCTTTTTGATTATATTATTACTATAATCATCTATTGATGCACAAGCTACAAGACCAGTTTGACTTCTTCCTTTCATAACTTGTCTATAGATATAATAATTAGGCTTATCATCTTCTATATATAATCCATTATCTATCATTTTATCTAAGTTTTCTTTTGCCTTTTCATATACCTTATCATCATACATGTCTATATCCTTAGGTAAATCTATCTCTGCCTTATCTACATGTAAAAATGAATATGGATTATCTTTTACCATATCTCTTGCCTCATCGCTATCCATAACATCATAAGGCAATGCAGCTATTTTATCTACAAGTTCATTTATAGGCCTTATAGCCTTAAAAGGTTTAATTACCGCCATAATATTCCTCCTACATTTATCTTAGTTAAAAAACTCCTTAATAATTGTAACTACTTCATCTCCAATTCTTTCTTGAGCTTCCATTGTTGATGCTCCTATATGAGGTGTACAACTAACTCTTGGATGATTAACTAAGGCTTCATTAGTATTAGGCTCGACTTCAAATACATCAATTCCTGCACCTGCAATTTTACCACTTTCTAATGCTTCTAATAGAGCTTCTTCATCTACAACTTTCCCTCTTGCACAATTTATTAAATAAGATCCATCCTTCATTATTGCTAATTCTTCTCTTCCTATTAATGTTCCTCTTGTTTTATCATAAGGTACATGAAGAGAAATAAAATCTGAAACTTCTAATAAACTATTTAAATCTAGAAATTCATATTCTACATTATTTATTTCTCCAAAGGCATCATTATATACTACTTTCATTCCTAAAGCAGTAGCTTTATTAGCTAAAGATTTTCCTATTCTCCCCATTCCTATTATTCCAAGTGTTTTTCCACTTAATTCAACACCCTCATATTTTTTCTTATTCCATTCACCATTTCTCATAGTATAATTTGAAGTTCCTACAAATCTAGCTACTGCAAACATATGAGCCAAGGCAAGTTCTGCAACTGAATCTGAACTAGAATTTGGAGTGTTCCTTACAACAACACCATATTCAATAGCTGCTGGAACATCTATATTATCTATTCCAACTCCTGCTCTAATTATTAATTTTAATCTTCCACCTTGAGCAGCTTCTAAAACATCTCTAGTCACCTTAGTAGCTGACCTTATAACTAAAGCATCATATTCCTTAAGAGCTTCTCCTAATTCTTCTTTATTATAATGTTTATTTATAACTTCAAAGCCTAAATTTACAATGCTATCTAATGCTTTCTCTTGTAATCCATCACTAATTAATATCTTATACATTTTTATACCCCCTAGAACTAATGTAAAATGTAGAATTTAAAATAAAGAATTAAAGAAGAAACTCCTTTAGGAGTTTCTATTTTCATTAATTTAGCCCAAATTACATCACTAATTCTTCATTTTAATTTTTTAACTGTTAAACAGCTTCTTACATTTTCTTTTTCTCTAATTATTTAATGCTTATTGCTTAATATTTACGTCTACTCTAAACCTAAAATATCATTTATATTGCTTAAAAGTTCTTGAATATCTTCCATTTGACAATCTGCCATATGCGCTATTCTAAAGGTCTTGTCCTTTAAGCTTCCATATCCATTAGATATTTGGAATCCCCTATTACCTAATTCTTTATTTAAAGCAGAAATGTCTATGCCCCTATTATTCTTAACTGTAGTTAATGTGTTAGATAAATAATTTTCATCTGGGAATAGTTCAAAATGTTTCTTTGCCCATTCCCTAACAACCTTAGCCATTTCTAAATGTCTTGCAAATCTATTCTCTAGACCTTCTTTATTTAAAATATAATCTAGCTGATAATCAAGAGCATACATATGAGGTATTGATGGTGTTGATGGATATTGATAATCCTTCTTTTGAATATATTTATATAAAGCTAAAAGGTCTAAATAAAAACCTCTATTTGGCACTTTTTCAGCTCTTTCTTTCGCCTTATTAGAAAATGTACATACAGCTAATCCTGGTGGCAATCCTAGTGCTTTTTGGCTAGATGTTATACATACATCAATTCCCCATTTATCTACTTCTATTTTAGTTCCAGCTGCTGAACTTACAGTATCTACTATAAATACTACATCTGGATATTTCTTAACTACTTCACCAATTTCTGCAATTGGATTCATAACACCAGTAGATGTTTCGTTATGTGTGACTGCCACTAAATCATATTTTCCTGTTGAAAGTTCTTTATCTACCATATCAGGTGTAATAGCTTTTCCCATTTCTACTTCAAATATATCGGCAGGAACATTATTGAATATAGCCATTTCATACCATCGCTTTCCAAATGCCCCAACGGAAAACACAGCAGCCCTCTTTGCTGTACACGATCTTATGGCTCCTTCCATAAGTCCACTACCAGAAGTAGTTGACAAAAGTATCTCACTTTCTGTGAAAAATAATTTTCTAAGGTTATCACTGATTCTTCTTTGAATCGCAGAAGCATCTTTGCTTCTGTGGCCAATCATTGGTCTTGCCATTTGCTCTAATACATCTGGTCTTACCTCAACTGGGCCTGGAATAAATAGCTTTTTGTGCATTTCTTCTCCCCCCATTATAATTTTATATATAATTTATTTTTATGCTTATTGCTTATTTTTATTGTTAATTTTACTACTTTTTCATATGATTAACAACTATTTTATTAAATATTTAGAATTTTCTTTCTAAATTTAATAAATTTATTACCATAAATATTGTTGTGTTAAATATAAAAATACCTTTTATTCTCATTTTATGCTGATATTCTATATTTGCTCACTATTATTTTTCTTTAATAAGTCTCTAATTTCTGTTAACAATTCTTGTTCTACTGTTAATTTAGGCTCTTCAACCACAGCCTCTTCTTCAACTTCTTTCTTTCTATTTAATTTTGCAATTACCTTAATAAATACAAATATTGATAAAGCAATAATTAAAAAATCTACAATATTTTGAATAAAAGCTCCATAATTTAAAGTAACTGCCGGCGTTTCACCTACTCCTGGTTTTAATATGTATGCTAAGTCTTTAAAATCAACTCCACCTGTTATAGCTCCTATTGGTGGCATTATTATATCATTTACTAAAGAAGATACTATCTTATTGAAAGCACCCCCAATAATAACCCCAATAGCTAAATCCAATACATTTCCCTTTAATGCAAACTCCTTAAATTCAGTCCAAAATTTTTTTCCCTTTTCTTTCATTTAAATTTCCTCCTGTCTATTCTTCAAATATTAATATTGATTCTGTTTCTCTACAATATTTAACACATATACATTGTCCTAAATGTCTTGGACACTTATAGCATAAGCAACCTTTATCATCTCCACTACAAGTTTTCTTGTATTCTGGACAATAACTGCAATTTACTCCATTTCCTGCTGGCACTTTAACATCTCCTTAAATAATTTTTATATAAATATTTTACCATATAATTTATAAAATTGTAGTAACCTCTTTATTCCCTTCTCATATACTGATTTTATAAGAAGCTTTTCACTCATTATTTTAAGAAATAACTTCTAACTCCCATCTATATAAAATTTGGGGAACTATTTGTTCCCTCTCTCGCGTGAATTAAGAGATTTCTTTAAACTACTCTATTAATAAAAGGTGGAATATAAAGTATTACTTACAATACTCTATACTCCACCTTACTTTTTTTATATTTATCTTTCTATACTTTATAAGAATAATTGAAATATTACTAGGAATATTACTCCTGGCACTCCTAAGAATCCTGCTATTAATGCAGTTACCCAATTTATTGCTATGGAGAATCCAAGATAAGTTCCTAATAAGTTGGTTAAATATAGTAATACTATACCTATTACTCCATTTATTAATATTTTAAGTGGCCACTTTAAAACTTTTATTAATAGATAAAGTAGCACTAATCCAATTAACCCATATAATAATAAATTTATGTCCATATAAATCCCCCTCCACTTAATAATATTATTATAATTATATTATTATTCTATTCTTCTCAACCCTTTGCTTTTAGCAATACTTATTAAGTAATCAAATCTAGCTCTAGCTGCATCTTCTTCATGAATTGCTAACTCTATTAATTTAGGATCACTCACTGAATTAAATAAAGCTCTAGCAACTTCCATTTCTTTTATTGATTCTTGAACATCTTTTAAGATAGCTATATCCTCATCACTATATTCATTATTATTTTTCTCTATATTTTTAAATAGTAAATCTAAAATTGTATTTTTATTCATCTTAAACCCCTCCTAAATAACTCTATTAAAGTAATGTCCATACTTCTTAAAATTATTCAAATTGAGTTTAAAATTATTATAACATATTTTTACATTAAAGGTGCAAATACCCTTAATATTGATGTTATAAATTTATTAGCCCATTTTATCTTATTACAATCTTCAATAGAAATTCTTTGACAAACTTTTAGTGTTTCAATAAAATCTTCTTTAATTTCCATAACAGATTTAGTCTTGTATAATAAAACACCATTTTCAAAATGTAGATAAAGACTTCTATAATCCATATTTATTGTTCCAACAACTCCTATTTTATCATCAGACACAAAAGTTTTAGAATGAATAAATCCAGGTGTATATTCATATATCTTTATACCAGCTTCTATTAACTGAGCATAATAAGCTCTAGTTACTAAGTGAACATACCATTTATCTTCTATATGAGGAGTTACTATAATTACATCAACTCCACTTTTAGCAGCTAATGTTAAGGCTGTTACTAGTTCATTATCTACTATTAAGTATGGTGTATTTATATAAATGTAGTCCTTGGCTTTATTTATAATATTTAAATAAACATATTCTCCTACAGCCTCATCATCTAAAGGCGTATCTCCATAAGGCTGAACATATCCATCACTTGTAAATTCTCCAACATAATTAACTGCTGGTTTATATTTTGAATAGTCTTCTTTTTCACCACATGTAAATTGCCATGCTTGAAGAAACATTATAGTTAAATTCCAAACCGCTTCTCCTTTTAAAACTATAGAAGCATCTTTCCAGTGCCCAAATCTAACTATTTCATTAATATATTCATCAGCTAAATTTATTCCTCCAGTGAAAGCTGTATGACCATCAATAATTGTAATTTTTCTATGATCCCTATTATTCATAATTACAGATAAAAATGGTACAAAAGGATTAAAAACTAAGCATTTTATGCCTTTTTCTCTAAGCTTTTCATAATATTTATATGGCAGAGTTTGAAGGCATCCCATATCATCATAAATTAATCTAACATCTACACCTTCGTTTACTTTTTCTTCTAAGATTTCCAATATGCTATCCCACATTACTCCTTCTTGAATAATAAAGTATTCCATAAATATATATTTTTTAGCTTTTCTTAGTTCTTCTTTTAATTCTTCGAAAAACTTTTCCCCAGGAGATAAATATTTTGTTATAGTATTTTTATAAATAGGACTTCCTGCATAGTTATTTAAATACTTAACTTGATTAGCAAAAGATTTATCATCTTTTTCAATTTCAACTATAATTTCTTTATCTTGAGGTAAAAACTTTGATGTTTCATTATGAATATCAATCATTTTTTCCCTGAATTTTTTAGTTGTTCTTCTTGAACCAAAAATTAAATAAAATAGCCCTCCAAACACAGGGAGAAGTAGAACTGGTATTACCCAAGCTAATTTATAGGATGGATTGTCCTTTGTACTTAATATATATATAACAGAAAATATACTTATTGCAGTAAATAATACATATAAATACACAAAGGATTCTGATAATTTCCATATAGTAAATATCAGTATTCCTAACTGTATAATGATAAGTAATCCCACGATAACCATTCTACTAAATAAAAACTTCAATAATTTAGCCATATATTCCCCTTTATTTTAAATTTCTTTTCTTCCTTCTAGGGCTTTTGAAAGAGTTACCTCATCTGCATATTCTAAATCTCCACCAACTGGTATACCTGATGCTATTCTAGTTACTCTAATATTTAAAGGTTTTAAAATTCTTGATATGTACATAGCTGTTGCTTCACCTTCAATATTAGGGTTAGTTGCAAGAATAACCTCCTTAACATCTGCACTCATTCTTGAAACTAATTCTCTTATTCTTATGTCTTGAGGTCCTCTTCCCTGCATTGGTGAAAGATTTCCATGTAAAACATGATAACTTCCATTAAATTCTTTGACTTTTTCCATAGTCATTATATCTTTAGGTTGCTCAACTACACAAATTATATCCTTTTCTCGACTAGGATTAGAACAAATTGCACATGGATCTGAATCTGTAAAATTCCCACATATAGAACAATACTTTATAGTCCCTCTTGCTTTAACTAAAGCATCTGCAAATTCCCTAACTTCATCTTCAGGAAGATTTAATACATGTAATGCTAATCTTTGAGCTGTTTTTTGCCCGATACTTGGAAGCTTGGCAAATTCTTCAATAAGCTTCTCTATAGCAACTGGATAAAAATCCATAAAATCATCCTTTCCGTAAATTAAATAGATAAAA
>JAEZAL010000354.1 GCA_023427705.1 Bacillota bacterium
TATTTATTCTTTTATTAACATTTTATTCCTAAGTTTAATATAATAAATTAAAAACAATGAGAAAGGATTAAATCATGAAGATAGGCATAGATGGTAGAGCTGCAAAATGGTATAGAGGAACTGGTATCGGAACATATACTTATCAACTTATCAATAGTATTAGCAAAGTTGATAATTTTAATGATTACTTAGTTTTTTTACCTGAAAATTCAGCTCTAGATTTAAGTGATAATTTTAATATTGAATTAGTTCGAGCTACATCTTCATCAAATTTTTGGGACGAAGTTAGAGTTCCGAACATTATAGAAGATAATAATTTAGACCTTTATCACGTGCCTCAGAACGGAGTTGGACTATATACTAATATTAATTGTCACAAAGCTATTACATTGCATGATATAATCCCATTGAGAATGCCAGAGACAGTTAGTGATCGATATTTATATATTTTTAATAATGAACTTCCTAAAATTATAGATAATTGTGATGGTATATTAACAGTTTCTGAATTTTCAAAGCAGGATATAGCAAAAGAATTTAACTTTCCTAAAAATAAAATTTTTGTTTCTCATCTTGCTGCTGAGGATATATATAGGCCTTTAGATAAGTGTCAATGCAAAAAAATAATAGAAGAAAAATATAATATTAAAGATGATTTTATACTTTATGTAGGAGGTTTTAGTCCTAGAAAAAATATTTCAGGATTAATTGAAGCATTTTCACTTCTATCTAAAGAAATAAGGAAAAATTTAAAATTAGTAATTACAGGTAAAAAAGGAATTTCATATAGTATTTATAAAAAAAGAGCAATAGATCTTCATATAGAAAATGAAGTTATCTTTACAGATTTTATTCCATTAGAAGAGTTACCTATTTTTTATAATGCCTCAAAACTATTAGCCTACCCATCTTTCTATGAAGGCTTTGGTTTGCCTCCTTTAGAGGCTATGGCTTGTGGTACTCCAGTTATTTCTTCTAATGTAACCTCACTTTCCGAAGTATGTCATGAATCTGCTTTATTGATTAATCCATATAATATTGATGAATTGAAAAATTCTATAGAAGTTGTATTAAAGGATAACTTCTTAAGAAGTAGTATGATTGAGAAGGGTCTTATGCAGAGTTCAAAATACTCCTGGAATATAACAGCAAAATCAACAATCCAAGCTTATGAAAGTATAATTAAATTTTAATGGAGCTGTATAGAACAGCTCCATTATTTATTAATAAAAATATTTATTTAAATCAACTATAAACCTATTAATAAAACTCTCCCTATATTCTTCATTATTTATTTTATCTTTTAATCTATTTAAAAATACCTCATAGTCCCATTTTTTTTGCTTATAATAATAATCCATTATTATTGTTGTAAAATCCTTTGGGAAACTCATAATAGCATATATTAGTTTAATCTCATCTTTACTTAGTTCATCTATTGAATTATAGGATTCTAAAATTAATTTAAAAGTATCCATATCATAATAAGTGTTTTTAATTACTTTAATTGCAAAATTAGCTATATCTACAGCTCTTGTATCTATTTTGCAATAATCAAAATCTATAATCTTAATATCATTTCCGTCTACAATGAAATTATGATGTGCTAAATCATTATGGCATAGAACTCTCTTATTAAAATCCTCCAATAAACTATTATAATTACACATTGCAACTAACTCTATGGATTTCTGTATTTCATTAATGTGCTTATCTACATTTTCTAAAAATAAATTATCAAATTCTGACTTATGCCTGAATCTTGATATATATTCTTTAATATTAATAAGATCCTCCTTTGCTTTATTAAAACTATAAGGCAAATACTCACCCAAATTCCCCTTAATGGTATTTGCACTTAATACATTAAATATCCCCCTAGAAGCTAAGTGCATATTAGCCATAGCTTTAGTACAAAGTTCTACTTCAACAGGATTGCTAAATGTAGCTTCTCTTCCTTCTATCATATTTAAAATAACGTAAATATTATCTCCAGACTTATGAATAACTTTTCCATTTTCATCTTTATAATAACTTAATAAATTACTATATTTTTCAGAAGTATAGTTAAGTGCTTTATTTATAAAATCTATTCTTTCTTCTGATGAGTCTGTGAGCTTTAATATTTTTTTCCCTTCACTTGTTAATAAAACAAAAACCTTTCTTAATGGTATTATATCCTCAATTTCAAAGGCTAGTTTATTAAAAAATTCTTCTCTTAAGTCGTATTTGCATAAAATATCATTATCTATATATCTAAATCTATTCATACTTCCTCCCACTTTAAATAATTATTCCTTTACTATCTAAACAACTAGCCCTGTTTAAATCTCTTATTAATTCCCCCTCTCCCCCTTGTGTTTTTCCTAATATATATTTCTCAATTATTCTAAATTCTTCATTGGGATATGATATCAAGGCTTTCAAATATTCCCTACTATAATTTCCAAGCTTAGTAATATCAATATAATAATTAATAATATTACCTATATCTAAATTTACTTCTCTTCTTTTAACTTTTTTAATATAGGAATATATATCATGCTCCTTAAGATTATAAGTAAGATATCTTATAGTGCCTACTTTAATACTCCCATCCTCTTCAACTTTTAAATTTCCTTCATCAACTCTAGTTAGACAAACTTCATAATTATTCATACTTCTATTAATTAGTTCTTTATAACCATTTATGTGTATATGGTTTAATGATTTTTTTCCTAAATTTATTAAGCTCTCCCCTCTATTTATTAAGTAAAAATCTATAGAGCTTAACTCTTCTTTACTTTGAATTTCTTTTAAATATTTACTAACTAATATAATCTGAGAGTAATAACTATTTACCTCCTTACCTATAGATGCTCCTATTCTAGGAAGTAAATTTTCCTTATATTGTCCAACTTTATCATGAAAAAAAACAATATTATCTATTTGCTTATATACACTCTTGTCATTGTCATTTTTATCTTTAGAAATTTTACTATTTAAAACATAAATTCCCCTATTCTCTAAATAGGAATTCAATTCTGATTTCTGCATTTCTCCACTCCTTAATAAATAAAGTTTTCTAAAAATTCTTCTCTTCCTTCTCTATCTTTAAGATACTTATTTAACTTATTTATAAGAAATTCTTCCCCCCAAGGTTGTTGCTCCCAATAATACTGTAATCCAATTTGCCAAAACCCTTGTGGAAATCTAATAAAACCTTTCATAAGCTTAATTTCATCATAAAATAACCCATAAGAATTCGAATATGAGTTTAATATAAAGTTAGCTACATCCTTATTCCAGCTTCCTTCTTTCATAGTTCTAATTAACAGTGAAGCCAAGTCATGAATGTGAGTATCTAGAATACAATAATCAAAATCAATTATGTTTATTTTGCCCTTCTTATTTATTAGAACGTTATGATGAGCATAATCATGATGACAAAACCCTCTTTTAAGAACTTCTTTATTCATCAAATCAATGTACTTACTATTTTTTATCTCTTCTATTGCTCTCTTTCCTCTTTTAATTTCTTCCTCTATTGCCTTTAAATAAATTTCATCAAACTGAGATTTATATGCCTTCTGATAAATTCTTTTCTTAAAATCTAATATTTCATCACATCTTGTTTCAAAAACTTTTATCCAAGAAAACCAAGCAATCCTAGGTCTCATATTACTATTTAAAGTAAATCCTTCACTGCATTTATGAAGCTCACCTAAAGTTTCTGCTGCTAACCTCAAGTCATTAAAATTCTTATAGTTACAACTTTTTGAATCTATCCATTTATTTAAATATGCAAAATTATTTCCAAGACTTATATACCCTAAATTATCTTTAGTATTAATTATTTCTGGCATTTTTTTAAAGCCTCTCTTTTTTAAATGCTGTATTGCTGAAAATATAAAATAAAAATGAGGATATTGATATTTAATTACTTTAATACCATAATCCCCATCCTTTGTTTTTATCTTATAGCTGTTTTTTACTTTCTCTATAGTTTCTATTTCTATTAAATACTTATCCTCAATTTCATTCTTTATATATGAAATTTCCATAGGTTTCTCCTTAAGATTTATTCTATGTTATTATATGAACTCACTTATTTTATTGTGTTTATAATCATAGATTTAAATAGTTATTAATATCTATAATATAAAAGAACAGTTTAGGAGGATTACTATGAATATTTCCATAGATGCTAGAGGAATAAACTTATATAACGGAACAGGTATAGGAACTTATACTGAAAACTTGATTAAAGAGTTGCTTTATATAGATACTGAAGATGAATTTACACTTTTTTGGACTGGCAAAAACTATGAACAATATAAAAAAGATAACTGTAATATAGTTTTTACTTCTAGTAGACATGGTAGTTTTTATGAAAATTACTATTTCCCAACCTTCTTAAAAAATAATAAAATAGATCTTCATCATATACCTCAAAATGGAATTGGACTTAATGATAATTATAATACTAATTGTGTGGTTACTATTCATGATCTAATTCCCTATATATTGCCTGAAACAACAGGACGAGGATATTTGGAGAGATTTCTTAAAAATATGCCATCAATTATAGATAAAGCAAAAGGAATTCTAACTGTATCAGAATACTCAAAGAAAGATATATTAAAGTTTTTTAATCATATACCTGAAGATAAGGTGCATGTTACTCCTTTAGCTGCAAATTCGAATTTTAAACCTTTAGATAAGATTTCTTGCAAAAACTATATACAAGGAAGATTTAATTTTGTAACCCCATATATTTTATACATAGGTGGGTTTAGTTCAAGAAAGAATGCAAAAGATATTATTATTGCTTTTGATAAAATTTATAAAGATTTGAAAGATCCTCATACATTACTTTTAGCAGGCGCAATTAAAGATGAAGGGAAAAAACTTGTAGAATTTTCAAAAACACTTAATTCTGCAGAAAATATTATTTTTACAGGCTTTATAGAGGATGAACTATTACCTACACTATATAATGGTGCTGAAGCCTTTGTATATCCTTCTCTATATGAAGGCTTTGGATTACCACCACTTGAAGCAATGAGTTGTAAAACTCCTGTTATAACTTCAAATATTACTTCTATTCCTGAAGTTACAGGAGATTCATGCCTTCTAGTTAATCCCCTAAATAAAAATGAATTAGAAGAAGCTTTAATAACTTTATTAAATGATGATGATTTGAAAAGTAAACTATCTGAAAAAGGTTATGAAAGAAGCCTCAAATTTTCATGGAAAAATACTGCCATAAAAACTTTAGAGGCTTACAAAAAAATAAATAATTCCTAATTTATATATAAATCACGTATAACTTCTTTAACCTTATTATAATTTTCTATACTTGGAGCCCTTTCTACTATATTTATCAATATTAAGAAGGGGCTACCACCTTTAATATTTCTTAACTCTAATTTATTTTCACTAACATTTAAAGAATATAAGGAACTTGGAAAGAAATTAATATTCAATAATTCTTTAGATAATAAGTCTTTATTAGTAGATGCAAATGATATAAATTCTTTAACTGCTTCTCTATTCTTATAGGTATTCAAGGCAACTAAGTTTTTTCCTCCTATATCATACATCCTATTTTCACCAGGTTTATAACTTGGTGGATTTTTACATTCCCATACGCCTACAGAGCTCCCTTGAATAATACCTTTATAAAAATCTAAAGATGCTATTCTATATAAGTAATTAGTATCTTCAACAATAAATTCTTCCTTATATATTTTATTAATCTCGTTTAAAATATCTTCTTTCGTATAAATACCACCTTGATAATCTGCTAACTGTGAAGTAATTAATAGTTCTATATTACTTTTATCATCTTTTGAAAACATATTAATTTGCCCAGAACTTTTGGCATTTATTTCAACTCCAATTTTTATTAAATCATTCCATGTATTTAATTCAGAGGCTTCATATCCATATTTATTTAAAATATCAGCTCTAACATACAATGCTATTGGATTAGACTCAAAGGGTACTCCATAATAATTATCATCAATTTTTACTTCTTGAACTCTACTATCCTTAAAATTCTTACTATATGTTTCAATTATATATTTGTTTTCTTGAAAAAAATCAATTTTCTCTTTAACTTCTTCTATTTCCAAAAAATCTAATTGTACTATATTAGGTAAATCTTTCTCATTAGAATTAATAATTCTATCTAAATATTGTTCCTTTTCTATATTTACAACTTTCACATTAACTTTTTTATTATTTTCTTCAAACTCTTCAGCAGTCTTAATAAAATAATTGTAATATACTTCATTTGTCCAAACTACTATATTACCCTTTAAATCTCCTCTATTAGAGTTGCTTAATAGTAAACTTACTGAAAAAATAATAAAAAAAACAATTATCAAAAGAAAAATTACCTTTTTTTTAATTCTCATAATCTCACTTCCTAACTACAAATAAATTATACACTATATTTTTATTGTTTTAAAAATAATAAAACTTTGATTTTTATTAATTATTATAATATAATAATCTAATATTTAGATTTTTAGATAGGAGATTGTTATGCATATTGATAGCTTAAATTATTTTTTCCAAGTTGCTAATTCCAAAAGTATTTCAACTGTTGCAAAAAATGCGCATATTTCACAATCTGCACTTAGTCAACAAATTTCAAAATTAGAAAACAAGCTAAATGTACAACTCTTTAATAGAACTAATAAAGGGGTATCTTTAACTTCTGAAGGTGAAATCTTATTTAAATATGCTGAATCAATTTTAACTTCTTACGATAAAATGCAAGAGGAGTTATTAAATTCAATAAATAAGAAAAAATATGTATCTATTGAATCTGTTGAGTCAATTGGATTAACTATTTTACCTATGGCTATTTCTAGATTGAAGAAACATTTTGCTTCTTATACAATTAATCTTAATACTATAGATTGTTGCTCAAAATCTAACTTGCTAAATAACTTATGTGATATTTTTATTTGTTATAGTGAACCAGAAAAAACTAGTGGTTTAACAACAAAATTAATTGGAAGTGACGAAATACTTTTAGTTGCTGATAGAAAATTTTCAATAAACTCTATAAAAAAAGAAGAGATATTTGATATCCCATTAATTTTTGCATCTGATAAGAATTGTTTAAAATCTCTAATATGCAATGAATTTAATTGTAATAATAAAGATTTAGATACTTCAAATGTTTTATATAGTACTAACTCTTATTTCTCAGCATTGAAAGGTGTTTCATCTAGTAAAGCAGCTACATTTATTCCTGCTAGTATATACAATAATTATCATTCATTACCTAATATTAAAATAATTAAAATTGAAGATTTGTCTATTAAGATGCCTATATATATAAGCTATTTAGATTCATTTTATAAAATGAATTCTGAATTTATTAGATCATTAAAAAATATACTAAAGAGTTACTTAAATTAAGCAACTCTTTAGTATGTCCTCTTTAGCAACCAACTTGCTATTTCTCTTATTACACTTTTATAAGCATTTTCTGGCAGCCTATCTATTCCCTTAAAGCACTTCTTAACATACTTTTCAGCTAGATCTTTAGCCATTTCTA
The DNA here is from genome assembly GCA_023427705.1 of Bacillota bacterium. GTDB lineage: Bacteria > Bacillota > Clostridia > Clostridiales > Clostridiaceae > Clostridium. The sequence continues at coordinate 7,562 of JAEZAL010000354.1, forward strand.
TACCTTTGTTTTCTCTAACTAAGTTTATTATTTCATTTACATCTTCTTCAGTATAATGATCTTTTCCAAGAATATCTTTAAAAGCATCTTTATTACTTCTATAAGCATAAATTAAAGGAATTGTATAAATTCCTTGCCTCAAATCATTTGCTGCAGATTTTTTGATACTTTTATCGCTACCTTCATAATCTAAAATATCATCTATAATCTGAAATGCCATTCCTAAATTATGTCCGATATTAGCAAGTTCTTTAGATACTTTTTCATCTGCATTACATTCTGCTGCACCTAAGTATAAAGATATTGAAAATAATTCAGCTGTTTTTCCAGATATTCTACTTAAATAATCCTTTACTGAAAAATCCATAGAAAATCTAGAGTTTAATTGATTTACTTCTCCCATACATATCTTTGACATAGCTCTTGAATCAACTTTTATTGCTTGTAATGAATCATTAGTAGCTAAAAGTTTGAAACATACACAGAAAAGATAATCTCCTATATATACGGCATAATCTTTTCCATACTTAGATTGAATAGTTTCTTGGCCTCTTCTAAGCTTAGAGTCATCTA
>JAEZAL010000014.1 GCA_023427705.1 Bacillota bacterium
TATATTAAGAAATCTCATAAGCAATATGAAGCTGGAGAGGTAAGTATTTATGAATCATTACAAATTCTAATAAATGCATCTAATTTATTAGAACCTTTTATACCAAAAACTTGTGAAAAAATTAGATTGGCTTTAGATTTGGATGAGCCTATATGGAGTTACGTTGAAAAGAAAGAAGGAAAAATAAATAGTATAGAGAATTTATTTATTAAGATAGATAAAAAAAGAGCTGTAGAAGAACTAAATAGATTAAAAGAAGAGAAAAACTAAATAAAAAGGTGAAAACCCTAGATTAAATAATTTTGGGGAATAATTTAATCCAGGGACCATTAGATGGTTTTAGGGGTAAATAATAATGCTTTAACTACTTTACAAGTATTATCATATATCATTATTATGACAGTATTGTGACAAAAAAATAAATAAAATATGAATAAAGCAAATGTTAAAAAAATTTAACATTGTATAAATATTTACAAATGAGGTTAATAGTTGTATATTAAGTTTGTTAATAAAATGTTAATTTTAAATTAATAAAAAGTATAATTTAGTAAGGAGAATATAAATGGATAGTTTTTCTATTTTTACAGGGCTTATTGGCGGATTAGGTATGTTCTTATATGGAATGAAGCTAATGGGAGATGGATTAGAAAATGCAGCAGGGGAAAGACTAAAATCTATACTAGAAAAATTAACAAGCAATAAATACATAGGAGTTTTAGTAGGTGCAGCAGTTACAGCAATAATTCAAAGTTCAAGTGCTACTACTGTTATGGTAGTTAGCTTTGTAAGTGCTGGTTTAATGACATTAGCACAAGCTGTTGGCGTAATAATGGGAGCTAATATAGGTACAACAATAACAGCACAAATGGTATCATTTGATTTAGATGCAATTGCACCAATTTTTATAGGTGTAGGAGCTGTAATATTATTAGTAGCAAAAAAGAAAAAGGTAAGAGATATTGCTAGTATAATATTAGGATTTGGTATTTTATTCGTTGGAATGGGAACTATGTCAACAGCAATGAAGCCGATTACTGAAGCAAGTTGGTTTCAGGATTTTGTTTTTATAGTTGCAAATAATAGTATATTAGGGTTACTTGCAGGACTTGCTATGACTGCAGTTGTGCAAAGTTCATCAGCAACTACAGGGATATTAGTAGCATTAGCAACAACAGGTTCTATAGATATGCATTTAGCCTTTCCAGTAATATTAGGATGCAATATGGGAACTTGTGTAACTGCATTATTAGCATCTTTAGGAGCAAATAGAACAGCAAAAAAAGCAGCATTAATACATTTATTATTTAATACACTAGGAGCTTTACTTTTCTTACCATTTATAAAGCCATTTATAGCATTAGTAGAAAGTACTGACCCAAATGTTGCTAGACAAGTAGCAAATGCTCATACAATATTTAATATAACTGTAACAGTAATACTATTGCCGTTAGCAATGTATTTAGTTAAATTAGTAAATAAAATCCTTCCTGGAGATGGTGAAATAGAGAAAGAAGGGGCGATATATTTAGATAAAAATCTTTTAGATACCCCAGTAGTAGCTAATGGACAAGTTCTTAAAGAAACTTTAAGAATGGCTAATAAAGCTAAAGAAAATGTGATTTTAGCCATGAAAGCATTTAGCGAAAATAGTGAAGAAGCAGTAGATAAAGTATATAAGAATGAAAAGATTATAAATGCGTTAGAAAATGATATAACAGATTATTTAGTTGAGTTATCTCAATTAGATTTACCAGAAGAAGATATAAAGCTATTTAGTTCAACTTATCATGTTATAAATGATATTGAAAGAATAGGGGACCATGCAGAGAATATAGCAGATTTAGCAGTTGAAAAAATGAGTAAGGGAATACATCTTGGAAGTACAGCTAAGGAAGAACTTAACTTGATGTTTGAGACTACAATTAAAGCTATTGAAATTGCAATACAAAGTTATAATAATAAAGGTTTAATTACCCCAAAAGAAATAGAAGTAGTAGAAGACGAGATAGATGTTCTAGAGAAAAGACTTAGAGAAAATAATATAAGAAGGTTAAATGAAAGAAACTGTTCAGCAGCATCTAGTGTTATATTCTTAGATTTAATAAGTAATTTAGAAAGAATAGGTGACCATGCAAATAACATTGGACATGCTGGAAAAAAGTAATAGATTTATAATAATAATTTAAAAAACTCCGAAAGGAGTTTTTTCTTTAATATGGATTATATAAATGTATATTTAGTTATATAACAATAATATTTATTGAATATTTAAAAAGTGAAGTTTATGATTAATTTATATTAAAGAAAGAATTTAAAATAGATAAATAATCACTTTAGGTATAAATTAGGGGGAATTGAAATGTTAAAAAGAAGATCCATAATAATTGATACTGATCCTGGAATAGATGATGCAATTGCTATTGCTTCAGCAGTATTTTGTGAAAGTTTAGATGTTAGGTTAATATCAACAGTATCAGGGAATGTTTCAATAGAAAATACAACTAAAAATGCAATGAAACTAATTGAATTCTTTGGAATGGATATACCTGTGGCAATGGGAGCAAGCAAACCTTTAATTAAACAAAAGGAAGATGCAAGTCATATCCATGGAGAAACTGGAATGGCTGGATATGAATTTAAAGAACCAAGATTAAAGGTTTATGAGAAAAATTCTATAGAAGCAATGAGGGAAGTAATTTTAGCTTCTAAAGAAAAAATAACATTAGTTACAATAGGTCCATTAACAAATATAGCTTTGTTGCTTACAACATATCCAGAAGTAAAGAGAAATATAGAAGAAATAGTTATTATGGGAGGCTCATCTGGAAGGGGGAACCATACTCCAGCAGCAGAATTTAATATATATGCAGATCCTGAAGCAGCTAAAATAGTCTTTTTAGAAGATATTAAAAAATCAGTTTGTTCATTAGATGTTACCTCATTAGCAATTTTAGATTTAGATACCATTAACAAGATTAAAAGCTCAAATAAAGTTGGTGAAATGTTTTATTCGTTATTTAATCATTACAGAGGTGGAAGTGTTGAAAATGGTGGATTACATATGCATGACTTAACGACAATAGCTTATCTTGACAATCCACAATTATTTAAAACAGTAGATACTTTTATTGATATAGAAACTGGTTCTAAATATACTGAAGGATTTATGGTAGTTGATTTTAATGGTGTATATAATCAAAAAGCAAATGCAACCTTTTGCACAGATATAAATGTAGAACGCTTTAGAGACTGGATTATAAATATATTAAATAATATGAGATTTTAAATTATATAGTACTTTAATCAATAATGTTTATTATTTTAAATTTTGTACTATAATGATAAATATAAATAAAAGAACTTGGAGGTATAAAAAATGGAAAATAAGTATATAATATATGATACACACGCCCATTATGATGACATCTCCTTTGATGAAGATAGAGAAGAGCTTTTAAGAGAGATTAAATCAAATGGAGTTGCGT
>JAEZAL010000036.1 GCA_023427705.1 Bacillota bacterium
ATTATTAGTATTTTATATAATTATTTTTCGGAGGCTATAATGAAAAAATATAGTTTATTATTTCTAATATTATTTTTCCTATCTATAACTTTAATTAGTTGCTCGTCTTCTAATACTACAGACGAAAAAGTTTCAACAGACACAGAAAATTTGCAAACTGAAGAAATCACGGTGACAGAACCACCTACTACTTTTCAAGCTTTAGGAAAAACTTATACATCATCCAAAAACTTAACAGAAGCAAAAGTAGGTTCTAACATTTATGATGATCAACAATCAATTCACTATACATCTGGTGAATATAAAGAAACAGACTTTATTAATGATTTATTATACTTATATCTTAATGAAAATTCTTCAATTTATGATTATCTTGTTTCATATGACAGTAATTCTGCCAAAGGATATACTAAGATAACTGAAGAAGATAAAGAGAAACTTATGAAAGATTTAAACTCCTTAAGAAATCAAATGGAATTATCACCTGAAGAGGAAATGGTAGTAAGATTAGATAGAGTTACTTATGAAGGAATAAACTCTAAAACTAATAGTGGTTCTAAATTTAAAATAAGAGTTGCTATATCTAGAGTTGGTGCAACAGTGGTCCCTTGGAACTACTTTACTGTAACAGTTTTTGAAGAAGAAGATAAGTTATTTGCCCATCTATTCTAATTATATTAATGTAAAATGAATAATGCAAAATATAAAATTAAGGTAAAATCTCCTAAAGGAGATTTTAAAAATTAATATGTTTTTAATTTAGAGCTGTCATAGACAGCTCTATTAATTCTTTATTTCACAATGAATATATTCTTCTACCTTATCCCAAGGAACTACAAAGCCTTCTCCTTTAGAACAAAATATTGAACTAGATGAATATTCAATATCTGCATTTTTATTATATCCTAATCTTTCTATTACTTCTTCTGTATTATGACATAAATCATATCCATCAAAAATTAAATTTATGTTCCCCTTCCCTTTAGTAAAAGTAAGAATTTCAGAACTATAATCCATAAAAGTTGATACTGGTCCTCTTCCTGTAATCGTAACTTTACTTAGCTTAGTTTCTGGTGGATTAAAGCTGCCATTTAATCTTTGTATATCAGATATTATTCTACCCATATACTCTAAATCAACGTCTATTTTAAACTTATAATAAGGTTCTAAAAGAATATTTTTAGTTTTTTCTAGTCCTTGTCTAATTGCTCTATAGGTAGCTTCTCTAAAGTCTCCACCTTCTGTATGCTTATTATGAGCTCTTCCAGTTAATAATGTGAATTTCATATCTGTAATAGGTGAGCCAGTTAATAGTCCATGATGTTCTCTTTCAAATATATGTGTTTTAATTAAATTTTGATGTCCCGTAGTTAAATCATCAGCATGACACTTATTTTCAAAGGTAATTCCTTGTCCTCTATTATTAGGTTCTAATTTTAAATGAACTTCAGCATAATGTTTTAATGGCTCAAAATGACCGTATCCATAAGTTTTATCTTCTATTGTTTCCTTATACATTATTTCACAAGGTCCAAACTCTACTTTTAGACTAAATCTCTCTTCTACTACTTCCTTTAATACTTCTAATTGAATTTTCCCCATAATAGAAACTTGAATTTCTTGTAAAGCTTCATTCCAAAAAACATTTAATGCTGGATCTTCACTTTCTAATATTCTAAAATATCTTAATACATCCTTTATGTTATTAGATTTATCAAATATAACCTTAGATACTAGTGTAGGCACCATATTAAAAGTAATATTATCTTTTAATAATCCTAAACCTTCTCCTGCTTTTGCCATAGTTAATCCAGTAACTGCAAAAATATCTCCAGCTGTAACCTTATCTACGCTACTAAATTTGTTCCCATTATATATTCTTATACTACTAACCTTTTCTATTACTTCAGCATCTTTCCCATAACTTATTTCATCTCTAACTTTTAAACTTCCACTTAGTGCTTTTATAAATGTCAGTCTTGTTCCATTATTATCATATTTTATCTTATAAACTCTTCCTGAAAAATCTTCTTTTTCATCATACTCACTAATAGTTAAATCATTAAAAATTTCTAAGAATTTTGTTATTCCTTCATCTTGAAGTGCACTACCAGAAAGACATGGAAAAATCTTATTCTCTTTTATTAAACTTTTTAATCTTTCAATCCATTCTTTTTCATTATAGTCCCCATTAAAATATCTTTCTAAAAGAATATCATCTCTTTCTGAAATGAATTCTATTACTTCTTCATCTAAATTATTTATTTTATCTATATAACATATATCACTAGTTAAGTCTTCTTTAATTTCTTCTAATATATTCTCTAAATTAGCACCCGTTCTATCCATTTTATTAACAAAGAAAAATGTTGGAACATTATATTTTTTAAGTAAAGACCAAATTGTTTCTGTATGGCCTTGGATTCCTTCTACTCCACTTATTAATAAAATTGCATAGTCTAAAACACTTAGCGTTCTTTCCATTTCTGCAGAAAAATCTAAATGCCCTGGTGTATCAAGAAGATAATATGTAGATTCACCAATTTCAAAGATAGCTTGGTCAGAAAAGATTGTAATACCTCTTTCCTTTTCTATGCTATGAGAATCTAAAAATGAATTTTTATGATCTACTCTTCCCCTGCTCCTAATGCTATTTGTATGATAAAGTATTTGTTCTGAAAATGTTGTTTTACCTGCATCAACATGTGCAAGTATTCCTATTGTCTTTTTCATTTACTCACCTTTCTTAAAAATACTAGTATTTATTTAAATATCTTTTCTTATATCTAATCCTTGAATATTTACTTACTTTACTTATAAATTGATAATTTGTAATTCCACCTAATACTCCAACTATAGGTAGCCCCTGAATAAATTTAGCAATTAACAAACTATTTGACAATACTTTAGATGTATATTTAATTTCTTCCTCTAAAATATTTTCTACATCTAATCCTGTCTCTATTTTATTTTCTATATTATTTAATTTCTCATTATAGAATAACTTTTCTTCCTCATCTGTTAATGCTACATTAATTAAGTTTAATATATATATTTTTTCAGTTTCAGTTTCATAATTAAAGCCGTAGCTTAAAGCAATTTCATATACAGTTTTTAATATCATTGCAATAAATACAGGAATATCAGGTATCCCAATACCTAAAAGACCTAGTCCTGCTCCTTCAACCGTTGAAATAGCTGAATTTATAAGCTTAGTTTTCTTTCCTTGAGAATCAATTAATTTTAAACTTTTTCTCGTCATTCTCTTATTTAAAGAATAATCATTTATATCATAATCTAATTTTAACTTATCCTTATTATAAAGCTTTTCTATATACTTATTACCATTATTGAAAATTACCTTAAATCCATTATAAAAAGCACTTTCTAGTGTTGCTTTTAGCTTATCTGGAATCTTTTCTTCTATTTTTTCAGATATTGGATTTATTTTATCTTTGATAAGCTTATTTTTCTTCTTGTTAATTATCTTATTTTCTTTTTTGTTTAATTTATTAATCTCTTTTTTTATAAATTTACTCATAATCTTTACATCCTTTTATTTATTAAATTAATTATACCATTTAAAATAGAAAGCTAAAATTACTTATTATTTTTAATTCTTTCAATATTTATATTGTCTAAAAGTTATAATTC
>JAEZAL010000052.1 GCA_023427705.1 Bacillota bacterium
CCTTTAATCCTTCTTCAGCCATTTCAAAAACACCGATTTCGCTAGTAGTACCAAAACGATTCTTCATAGTTCTAAGCACTCTAAACTCTTCAGTACGTTCCCCTTCAAAATATAGTACTGTATCTACCATATGCTCTAACACTCTTGGTCCTGCAAGTTCTCCTTGCTTTGTAACGTGAGCAACTATAAATAATGGTATATTTTGATTTTTACCAATTCTCATTATAGCATTAGAACACTCTTTAACTTGTGATACACTTCCTGGGGCTGAAGTAATAGATTCTTTATACACAGTTTGGATAGAATCTATAATTACAAATACAGGTTTTATTTCATTAATATATGCTTCTATTAAATCTAAATTAGTTTCAGATAAAATATAAAGTCCTTCTGCATTAACTCCTAACCTGTCTCCTCTAATTTTAATTTGTTCTTCAGATTCCTCTCCTGAAACATATAAAACTTTCCCATAGGCTTTTGAAATAGAATCTGCAGTTTGTAGTAAAAGTGTTGATTTTCCTATTCCAGGGTCTCCTGAAATTAATGTTAATGAACCTCTTACTAATCCACCACCTAAAACTCTATTTAATTCCTTTAGGCCAGTATTATATCTTTCCTTTTCTCCTGATTTTATATCTCTTATGCTCTTTGGCATATTATCTAGTACTCTAATATTATTAACTTTTGATTTAATTTCCTTTTGTGATTCTTTAATTTCTTCAACTAAAGTATTCCATTTATTACAATCTGGACATTTCCCTAACCATTTAGGGGACTCATATCCACATTCTTGACAAACAAATATGGATTTAATCTTTGCCATAAAATTTACCTACCAATTCTATTTATTTTGTATAAAAATATTTATTAAATTACTATAAATACTATATCATAAGAAAATATAAAAACCAATTTGTTAAAATAATTTAATAAAAAAAGAACTACAATATTAAAATTATTGTAATTCTTTTATAACTTTATACATATTTATTATTTTTGTAATAACTTAGCTGCATCTTCATCAATTATAACTGTAACATCTCTATGCATTTGTAACATTGATGCTGGCATTTTTGTGCTTATTTTTCCACTTACCATTTCTTTCACTGCTTCAGCTTTAGATTCTCCACTTGCTATAACAATTATTTTTCTAGATTTCATAATTCCACCAAGACCCATTGTTAATGCAGTCTTTGGAACTTCATCTATTGAATCGAAAAATCTAGCATTTGCTTCTATAGTATCTTGTGTTAAGTTTGTTAAGTGAGTTCCTGAAACTAAGTTTTCATCTGGTTCATTAAATGCTATATGTCCATTATTTCCAATTCCTAATAATTGAACATCTGTACCACCTAATTCAGCTATCTTATTGTCATAGTTTTTACACTCTTCTTCAATATTTTCAGCTAATCCATTTGGAACATAAGTATTCTTCTTATCTATGTTAATATGATTAAATAAATTATCATTCATAAAATATCTGTAGCTTTGAGGATGTTCTCCACTTAATCCAACATATTCATCTAAATTAACAGTAGTAACTTTAGAGAAGTCAATTTCTCCTTCTTTATTCATTCTTATCAATTCTTTATACATACCTATTGGTGATCCACCTGTAGCTAATCCTAAGATAGCACTTGGATTATTTTTCACCACATCTGCCATTTCATTTGCAGCAACCTTACTTAATTCTTCATAATTCTTTGCGATTATTAACTTCATCGTATTTTCCCCTCTCTTCGTGATATATTAACTTCTAAAATAAACTTATCTGACCTATATATGGCCTCTTCTAAAAAGATTAATTTATTATTAGAATCATAAGTTTTACTAATAATTTTTAACATTGGTACTTGATCAGTAACATTAAATATTTCTTTTAATTCATTATTCATAATGACTGAAACAATTGAGGATTGAGAATAATCTACTTTATAACCGAAATTCTCTAATATTTTAAATAAAGATCCCTCTAGCATATCTTCATCTATATATCCACAATAATCTACTGGTATATAAACTTTCTCTATAGCAACACACTCATCATCCACTATACGTTTTCTAGTAATCTTATATAATTCATCTAAAGAAAAAATATCTGTAAGATCTTCTGGTGTAGCTATTTTTTTAAATTCAACTATTTCAGATCTTAATTTTTTTCCCATTTGTTTTACTATTTCACTAAAACTCATCATATCTTTTTGTTTGAATGTTTGCTCACACACAAAAGTTCCTTTTCCTTTAATTCTAAGAAGTACTCCCTCTTGTACAAGTTCACCAATAGCTTGCCTTATTGTCATTCTACTAACTCCGTATATTTCACAAAGTTCTCTTTCACTTGATATACATTCTCCTGGTTTCCATACTCCTTCAGAAATCTTAAATATTAAATCATTCTTTAGTTGATAATACACAGGAATTGGGCTACTTTTATCTATCATAGTTAATCCTCCTAAAAATATTATATTAAAAATAGTTATAGATGTCTAGACCAGTTGCTTAATTTATTAACTTAATCCGTTATAAATAATAAATTTTTGGAAAAAATAATATCACAAGTATAAAAGGAGATGATTTAATGGTTAACAAAACTTATTTTTCAAATATCCCATCTAGAAATATACTACAAGAAGATAAACCCAAAAATTTATCTGAAAACTTATTATTTAATTATAAAGATACATCATTAGATAACATGATCCTTAATTCTAATTTAGATAATCAAAATCAAATTAAATAATTTATAGTCACATTATATATTACCACATTCTTTATTTTTAATAAAATATACTATAAATATTGAAATTACTTATAAAATAGTGTAAACTTTATGTTAAATAATATTAATTATCAATAGATAATTAAAAGGAGGATTAACAAATGGTTAAAGTTTATAGTACAAATTCTTGCCCATGGTGCGTTAAAGCTAAAAATTACTTAAAATCAGTAGGTGTATCATTTGAAGAATTAAATGTACAAGAAGATATGGTTGCTAGAGATGAAATGATAAATAAATCAAAACAAATGGGAGTTCCTGTTTTAGATATTAATGGTACTGTTATAGTTGGTTTTGATAAAAATGCTATAGATAAAGCATTAAACAAATAAAGAATATAAAATTTATGTTTTACAACATATAAAAAAAGAAGTAGTTTAATCACTACTTCTTTTTTACTATATAAAAGCACTTTATATAATAATTATTTTCCTATATTAATAACAGTTGCTTTTGGTCTTGACATAGCCTCTATTGAATATCTTATACCTTGAGTTCCAATTCCTGATGCCTTTACACCTAAGAATGGGAAATGGTCTGGTCCTCTTTCAGTTTTATTATTTACTTGAACTGTACCAACTTCTAATTTATCTGCTACATAGAAAGCTTCATTAATATTTTCAGTAAATACTGATGATTGTAATCCATATTCTGATTTATTAGCTATTTCTATTGCTTCATCTTTGTCTTTAACTCTTATTATAGGTAGTACTGGGCCAAATGGCTCTTCCCAAGCTAATCTCATATCTGTTGTTACATAATCAAATAACGTTGGATAAATTAAGTTTTCTTCTCTCTTACCTCCAACTAATAGGTGAGCTCCCTTTTCTCTGGCCTCATCAATAAGTTCCCAAACAAAGTCTGCTGACTTATTATCTATTAAAGGAACTACTTCTGCTCCATCAAGTGGATTTCCAACTTTTAATTTTTCAACCTTTTCTTTAACTTTTTCAACTAGCTTATCTGCAACTTCTTCTACAACTAAAATTCTTTTAACAGCTGTACATCTTTGTCCTGAGTATGAATATGCCCCAGAAACAATATTAGAAGCTGCTAAATCTAAATCTGCATCTTTTAGTACAATAGCTGCATCCTTTCCACCAAGTTCCATTAATAATGGTACCATGCTAGTTATTTTTGAAATTCTAGTTCCTACTTCAGTACTTCCAGTAAAGTTTATAAAGTCTATTGAAGGATGAGTTACTATATAATCACCTATTTCACTACCTCTTCCTGTAATAGTATTTAATACTCCAGCTGGAACTCCTGCCTGTTCAAATATTTTAGCTAAATATAATCCACAAAGGCTTCCTTGAGTAGCTGGTTTTAATACTACTGAATTACCAGCAATTAAAGCTGGAGCAATTTTTGAAGATGCTAAGTTTACCGGATAGTTAAAAGGAGAAATAGCTAAAACTACACCTAATGGTTCTCTAGTAACTAGAGATATTTTATTTTTCTTAAATCCAGGAAAACTATCTCCAGGAATACTTTCTCCTGATAGATTTTTAGCTGTATCAGCTGTAAATCTAATATAATCTGCTGATCTTAAAATTTCTGATTCACATGACTTTTTATCTTTTCCTATTTCTCTCATCATTATATCTGACATTTCATCAGCATTTTCAATTAATAAATCAGCAGCTTTATATAATATTTCTGCTCTTTTATTTACCGGAACATTTTTCCAAGATTTTTGAGCTTCCTTTGCATTACTTATTGCAAAATCAACTTCTTCTCTTGTCATAGCTGGAACTTTACCAACTACACAATTTCCAATTGGCGAATAAATTTCTATAAATTTATTACTATCACTAGTTATCCATTTACCGTCTACTAAATTCTTAAATGTTAACTCTTCACCTCTTATACAATTAAACATTTTATCCCCCTCTTACTTCTTTGCTAACTCTATTTTATTTTTATCAAACCCAACTATAATTTCTCCATTTATATCAATTACAGGAACAGTTCTTTGACCTGATACCTTAAATACTTCTTCTCTATCTTCATGTTTATCAGCTACGTTAATTTCTTCGTATTCCCAACCTTTCATATCAAAGAATTTTTTAGCCTTTATACATCCTGGGCACCATGAAGTTGAATAAATTTTTATCATAAATATCGCTCCTTACTACGTTTTTTATTATTTCTATAATTATTATTTTCTATTTTTCTTTTTTTCAACTATAACTTTTTCTGCTTCTAATGCTGCTATAGTTCCATCAGCAACTGCTGTTGTAATTTGTCTATATTCTTTTTCTCTTACATCTCCAGCTGCAAACACACCATTAACATTTGTTCTAGTACGTTCATCAGCTTTTATATATCCACCTGACGTTAATTCAATATATTCTTTAAAGTGAGCTGTCTTTGGTTCAGTTCCAATGAATCCAAATATAGCATCCATTTCCATTTCTTTTTCTGATCCATCCTTTGTATTCTTTATTATAGCTTTTTGTACAAAGTTTTCTCCCTCAACATTAACTAAATCTTCATTAAATAATACTTCTATCTTAGGGTGATTCATAACTTCTTCAATAGTAGCTTTTTCACCTTTAAAATAATCATATCTTCTTATCATATATACCTTAGTAGCAAACTTAGTTAAAAATAACGCCTCTTCTAATGCAGAGTTACCACCGCCAACTACTCCTATTATTTTTCCTTCATACATTGCGCCGTCACATACTGCACAGTAATGTATTCCCTTACCAGAGAACTTTTCTTCATTTTCTATAGGTAATTTTCTTGGAACTGCTCCAGTTGCTATAATTACTGTATCTGTCTTATATATATAATTATTAGTTTCGATAATCTTTTCATCGCCACTAAAATCTACTCTTTCAACCATATCAAACTCATCAATTTCTGCTCCAAGCTCTTCTGCTTGTTGTTGCATTAAATCTGCAAGTTCAGATCCTGAAACTTTTTTAAAACCAGGATAGTTTTCAATTGTATAACTATTTCTTACTTGACCACCTAGTATTTGGTCTTCTAATAAAAGCATATCTAGCTTCGCTCTTGTAGCATATATAGCAGCAGTTAACCCAGCAGGTCCTCCACCGATTATTATCAATTCTTTATGTTTGATTTCTTTACTCATTCTCTTTCCTCCTACCCCCTAGGGGTATATTCTTTATACTAATTATATGCCTATAAATATCAAAATGCAACTATTTCTAACTAATAATTTTTATTAATTCCATCTTTTTTACCTGTTTTTTATTATAAACTACTAATAATTTACCAATATACTAAATAAAAAAAGAAGACTTTCTAATAGAAAACCTTCTTTACTTCTTAAGAAATATGCTTAAAGCAAAGTCCTTCACCATTACAGTAAACCTCTAAATTATCTCCACCTTTAATGCATCCTTTTAGCATTTCTTCACTTAGCTTATCTTCTAATTCTTTAGCTATTATTTTTCTTAAAGGCCTTGCTCCATAATTTATATCTACACCCTTATTTACTAAAAACTTTTTACTCTCTTCATTTAAATTGATTGTTATTTTTCTTTCCTTAAGTTTACTTATAGTATTATTTAACATCAGATTAACTATTTTTAATATATCGTTATCTCTTAATTTACGGAATACAATAACTTCATCTACTCTATTTAAGAATTCTGGTTTAAATTGTTTTTTGACTTCTTCCATTATAATTTTCTTCATATTATCAAATTCATTATTTTCAATGTTTTTTTCATTTACAAAACCAACTGAATTTTGTTTTTTTATATTATGTGCTCCTACATTTGAAGTCATAATTATTATTGTATTTTTAAAGTTTACACTTCTTCCTTTACTATCTGTAAGCTTTCCATCCTCCATAATTTGCAATAAAATATTAAATACATCTTGATGAGCTTTTTCTATTTCATCTAATAATATTACTGCATAAGGATTTCTCCTAACAGCCTCTGTTAATTGTCCACCCTCTTCATATCCAACATATCCTGGTGGAGCTCCTATAAGTCTTGCAACTGAATGTTTTTCCATATATTCCGACATATCAATTCTAATTAAATTTTTTCTATCACCAAACATAACTTCAGCTAATGTATTAGAAAGTTCTGTTTTTCCAACTCCTGTTGGCCCACAAAATATAAATGATCCTATTGGCCTATTTGGATCTTTTAATCCAACTCTAGCTCTTCTTACAGCTTTAGATACTACAGTTACAGCTTCTTTTTGTCCAATAACTCTTTCTTGAAGAACATCTTCAAGTTTTAAAAGTTTTTCTGATTCTTCTTCTGTTAATTTTTCTAAAGGTATTTTAGACCAAGCTGAAACTACTCTTGCTATTTGAGCTTTACTTACAACATTGCTAAATTCAAAATTATTATAATTAATAGTTAATACATTGAGCTTATTCTTAATTTCAATTTCTTCATCTCTTAAATATGCTGCTTTCTCAAAACTCTGACTCTTAATTGCAGTTTCCTTATCCTTTGATACCAATTCTAAGTTTTTTCTCAAATCTCCGATTTCTGGTGGTGAAATAAGATTTTCTATCCTAACCTTAGCTGATGCCTCATCTATTAAATCTATTGCTTTATCAGGCATAAATCTATCAGATATATATCGGTCTGATAATTCTACTGCTGCTTCTAAGGCTTCATCTTCTATTTTAACCATATGATGAAGTTCATATTTTTCTCTAAGACCTTTTAATATTTCAAGAGTTTCTTCCTTTGAAGGTTCATTTACAGTAATCGGTTGAAATCTTCTTTCTAAAGCTGAATCCTTTTCAATATATTTTCTATATTCATCTATAGTGGTTGCTCCAATGCATTTTATTTCCCCTCTTGCTAATGCTGGTTTTAATATATTTGCAGCATCAATAGCTCCCTCTGCACCTCCCGCTCCAACTATTGTATGAATTTCATCTATAAATATAATTATATCTTGAGAACTTATAATTTCATCCATTACTTTTTTTAATCTATTTTCAAATTCACCTCTATACTTAGCGCCTGCAATCATAGCTGTTAAATCTATGCTTATTACAGATTTATCTTTTAATATATCTGGAACTCTTCCTTCAACTATTAATTGAGCTAAGCCCTCTACAACAGCAGTTTTACCAACTCCAGGCTCTCCAATAAGACATGGGTTATTCTTATTTCTTCTACATAGTATTTCAAGTATTCTTTTGCTTTCACTCTCTCTTCCTATTACAGGATCAAGTTTACCTTCCTTAGCTAAAGCCGTTAAATCTTTTCCATACTGATTTAGCATAGGAGTCTTAGCATTACTTTTCTTTTTTTCTTCTGATTGCTTTACATCACTGGAATCACTTTTATTAATATAATTTATTATTTCACTTTTAATAATTTTTAAATCTACTTTTAAATTAGAAATAATAGTATAAGCTATACTTTCAACATCATCTAACAATGCTAGTAAAATATGCTCAGGGTTTATATAATTTTGATTATACATCATCGCTTTAGCTAGACTATCATCAAATACTCTTTTTGTTCTAGGATTTAATAACATTTCTCCTATAGATATATCTACATCACCAAAGCCTAAATATTCTTCTATAAGATTCCTAGCTTTATCTATAGTGATTCCACTAATATATAGTACCCTATTAGCAAAACCACCTTCCTTTAATATACCTAAAAGAATATGCTCAGTTCCTATATATCCATGCTTAAAATACTGTGATTCTTTTTGAGCTTCTACAAGCACTACTTGAGCTCTCTCTGTAAATTTACCAAAAACCATAAATACCTCCATACCCTATTGCTAAATTACGTACACAGATAAACTATAGATATATAACATACTTTAAGATAATACAACTGCTAAGATTCCCTTTAACATATCTGCTCTCACCTTATTTTTATCTTCAACAGAAACTAAAGTTCTATCATTAAAAGTAATTTTAATAATTTCATATTCTTTATTTGAAATTACTTTGGTATCTTTTAAATGATCTAAAATAGATAAAGCATTACCATAAGTTATGCTTTGCCCTATTGAATTATTGATTAAATTTAATCTTTCAGCTTTATCATCGTATGTTATTTTTCTAATAACTATATATCCACCACCACCTCTTTTACTCTCTATTATATATCCCTTTTCGTATGTAAATCTTGTTGTTAAAACATAATTTATTTGTGATGGTGCACATGAAAATTTATCTGCTAATTCATTCCTTTGAATTAAAATTTGTCTTTCTCTTTCTTCATTTAACATATCTTTTATAAAATTTTCTATTGTATCTGAAATTCTTGCCATAATTTCACCTTCTTAAACTTATTTCAATTTTAGACCTTCTTTGACTTTCATTATATATTATTAGTCTTAATATGTCCAATATTAAATTTTGATATAAAAGAATTATATATTCCCTTTTGTTTAAACTATACATGAGGTGATTAATATGGAAATTAAGTGGATTGGCCATTCTTGTTTTTTAATAAAAAATTCATTAGGGAAGAAAATATTATTAGATCCAATGCAAATATATCCCTATATACAAAAGTATGATTTAAAACCTGATATAATTACTTTTAGTCACTCTCATAATAATGAATTTATTACTGATTATATTATTAATGATTATAAAATTATTAATAATGCTGGCTATTTTGAGAATGAATACTTTATTATTAATGGATTAGAGAGCTATAGAGATAATTTTTCTGGACTTAGAAGAGGTGAAAATATTATATATTTATTTGAAATTGACGGAATTAAATTATGCCACTTAGGATCCTTAGGACATTTATTAAATGAAGAATTAATTGATAAACTATTAAATTTAGATTTCTTACTTATTCCAATTGGAGGACACTTTTGTTTAGATGGACATTTAGCTGCAAAATTAGCTACAGCCTTAAAACCTAAATATATAATTCCTATGTCTTTTAAGACATCATCTGAATATTTTTATTTAGATGGTCCATTAAAATTCTTATCTTCTCTAAAAGATATAATTTATTATGATACGGATACTATTTATACTGACAATCTTCCTATAAATGATAATCCCACAATAATATTATTGAGAGAAAGTAATAAAGAACCGCTAAATTAGCGGTTCTTTATGTAAAATTATGCTTGTACAGGAGCTCCCACTGGGCAAACATTTGC
>JAEZAL010000098.1 GCA_023427705.1 Bacillota bacterium
TCTTTAAGTTGATCAGATGATAATGAACTCATAAAAAATCCTCCATTTTGAATATAGCATATGATAAATATAGCTATAGTCCTAATAATTACTAATATATTATATTATGGCAATTATATTAAGTTACTATATGTTGAGTATAATAATTAAGGTTCATATAAATTGACTAATATATAAATACTTTCTTTAGTCTTATTAAATATAAAGTTGTACCAGATTTATTATCTGATACAACTTTTTAAATTATAATGCTTAATTATTATATTCTTATTGAATTTCTTTAATAATCTTTTCTATTTTTTCAATCTCTTTTTTAGGATTATCCCACCAGTTTTTACTCCAAATTCTAGATATCTTCCATCCTCTAGATTCAAGATATCTTTGTCTATAGATATCCCTTTCTCTTGCAGATTTTGAGCTATGGAAAGCAGCTCCATCACATTCTATTCCTAAAATATATTGTGATTTTCTTTCATCATAAATAGCTAAATCAATTCTATAGCCAGATACCCCAACTTGTTTATGAACATTATAGCCTTTTTCGACTAATGCATCATAAACTTCTGCCTCAAAATCACTATCAAAATTTTTACTATCATAATATATAATATCTGTATCTAAAACAGTATTTAATATAGCTTCTGCTTCAGTAGTATTACCATTTGATACAGCTCTTATATATTGCAAATACTTCTTAAATAATTTCGGCCCTTTATTTTTGCTTGAGTCTACGTTAAACTCTTCAGGCTCTATTGATGTCACTACATAAATCTTTTGTTTAGCTCTACTTATAGCAACATTTAATCTATTTTCTCCTCCATCTTGAGATAATGATCCAAAGTTAACAGATACTCTTCCTTTATCATTTTTAGCATAGGCTATACTAAAAATTATAATATCTCTTTCATCACCCTGTACGTTTTCTATATTCTTAACAAATAAGCTAACATCTTCATCATTTTCGATTCTATCAATTTCCTTAGTATATAAATCTCTAAATTCTTCATCATGCTGAGCTTTATCATCTAGCATCTTTTCTATACATGATTTTTGATTTATATTGAATGTTATTATACCAATAGTTTCATTGTTTTTTCTATTCTTTAAAATACTTTCAACTAATTCTGCAATTTTCTTTGCTTCTTCTTCATTAGATTTATTTTCCCATTTTCCATCAACCATAATTCTTTCTATAGCCTTATAATCATGTGATGTATTTAAATTAGGAGCAATTTTTAATCTTCCACCATAAAAAGCATAATTGGAGAAGTTTATTAACTCTAGATATCTTGATCTATAATGATAGGTTAAATAAACACTATCATAATTTACTTTGGCTAAATCTAATAAGCTTTCTTCTTCTAATGCTGCAGAGGATTCCTCTTCTATATCTTCATCTTCTTCATCGACATATCTATTTTTAAATAATCCATTTGGTCTAAGCTGTTTATCGTCGCCAGCTACAACAACTTGTTTTCCTCTAAAAATTGAAGGTATAGCACTTTCTATATACATTTGTGAAGCTTCATCAAATATTACAATATCAAATAAGCCTTTTGATAATCGTAAAACTTCTGATACAGTTTCTGGACTTAATAAAAAGCATGGGAAAACATCTAAAATCATATTGCTATAAGTTTCAAAATATTTTCTTATAGGCCATAATGCTCTCTTTTTATTAGCTTGCCTTTTAAACTCTTTAAATCCAGAAAGATTGTTTATAGCTAATATCTTTCCATCCCACTTACTTAAAATTAGCTTTCTAACATTTTGTCTCTTACTGTCCATTTCCTTATTTATTAAGGCTATATTTTCTTCAAAAGAAGTCAATAATTTTAAAGCTTCAGAAACACTTGAATCTTTTTCTAGATCAAGTATATGGTTTAGCGTAGTAAACTCTAATAAGTTACTAATTCTCTCTTTCATTAAATTTATATCTTCACTAAGAGAATAATTTAATATTTTTAGTTTTAAATCATTTAAATTCTTTATTAATATTTAGTCATTCTTATACTTTTCACTTAAATCTAAAGCTTCATTTATCCCATTAACATAACTATTTAGGTCATTACCATTTATAAGCTTTGTTATAAATAAATCATAGACCTTTTCACTTAAAGAAGTCTTTATAATCTCCATATCTTTAAATAAATTATTTAAATCTTTAGTTATAGCTTTAACTTCATTTATAAGAGCTTCCTTATTAGCTTTAAATTTATTATTATTTTCTATTTCTATCTTCTTATTTTTTGAATAATTAGCCCAATAAGATATACTCCACCATTTATTATCATTTATTTTATTTAACAAATCACCATTTTTTAAACTATTAATATTAATTGCTATTTCTTCAGCTTTTTTATCATTTAAATAATAATCATTTTACTTGTATTCATTCATTATTTGCTTATATAAGTCCATATCTTCTGTATATTTTTCAATAATACTTTTTGAAGATAGATTTATGCCTTGAATATTATCAGCAAGCTCTTCTTTATCAATAAAATTCATTTTTACATCTATATCATCAATGAATTCATTTCTACTCTTAAGACTTGTATATGTTATAAAGCTTTGTATAATATCATCATTTATTTGAGATATATTTTCCTTAAGATTAAAGTAAGTTTCATTATTAAAATCATTTTTCTTTCTAAATCTAAGATATTCTTCATATCTTGGATCTTCTTTTGATGTAATATGCTTAGTTTCTTCATACATTTCTTGAAGAGATAATCCAAACTCTCTTTTACTATATAAAACATCCCCTATTTTTTCTAAATCTAAGATTTTATTATCTATATAATTAGAGTTATTTAATATATTGTTTTCAAAATCTTCATTCGATATTTCTATATTTTCTAATGAATTAGCTACTAATGAGTAAAACTTCTTTTTATCAGAATTT
>JAEZAL010000297.1 GCA_023427705.1 Bacillota bacterium
AAAAATAAGCTAATTTTCTCATTCTATCACTTCCTTTTAAATGATGGCATTTCTACACTTTTTAAAATATTTTCTAAAATTTCTTCTTTGTCAATGCCTTCAATTTTTGCCTTTGCACTTACCTGAACTCTATGTCTTGCAATTGATGTAAATTGATTATAAACATCTGAAGGAGACACAAAATCATTACCATTTAACCATGCTGTAGCTTTTGAAATCTTTACTAGAGAAATAGTTCCTCTTGGGCTTACCCCTATACTAAAATATTGACTTTCTCTAGTTGCAGTAATTAATCTTACAATATAATCATATATAGAATCATGTATATAAACCTTTTCTACTTCTTTTTGCATATTATATAATATTTCTGCATTAGCAATTGGAATTATTTTTTCTGTTCTTTTACCTTCATCTAATTCCTTTGCCATTAAAACCTCACTATTAAAATCTGGATATCCCATAGTCATACATACTAAAAACCTATCCATTTGCGCTGGTGGCAAAGGTTGTGTCCCTGAACTTCCTAATGGATTTTGTGTTGCAATTACTAAAAAAGGCTTTGGTACTTCTCTAGTTATACCATCTACAGTAACTTGCATTTCCTCCATAACTTCTAAAAGTGCTGATTGGGTCTTAGGGGAAGTTCTATTAATTTCATCAGCTAAAAGAAGATTGCAAAATACAGCTCCTGGCTGATAAACAAAATTATCTGTTTCTCTTTTAAATATTGAGAAACCAGTTAAATCTGATGGTAATACATCCGGTGTAAATTGAACTCTATTCCACTGAAGTCCCATTAATTTTGATACTGCTAATGCTAATGTTGTTTTGCCAACACCTGGTATATCTTCTAATAAAATATGCCCATTAGCTAATACACAAGATACAACTTCAAATATAAATGATTCCTTTCCCAAAATAACTTCATTTAATTGTGATACTATTTCTTTAGCAATTTCCCTATAATCTCTCATAATCCTCCTTTATTTTAAATAATAATATATTTAACTGTGTAATATTTTACCATTTGTTAATTATATAATATCCTATTAGAAGAACATTATGTCAATATATAATGAACATTTTTATTATTTATTTGAAAAAAGTAATATTTTCTTAAGAAATAAATAAAAATATCTCAATACTAATTTTTTTATTCAAAAAATTAGTATTGAGATATTTAAGTATAAAATTAAAATTATTATTTTTATTTAATTCATATAATCTTTAGTTTCAGTTTTAAGTCCTTTTGCTTCTAGTCTACTTTCAATAAATGATTTAATTATAGAATATAATATAGCAAATAGTGGAACTCCGATAATCATTCCTACTATTCCTAATACCTTACCTGCAACTAAAATAGAAAATAATATCCAAAATGCAGATATTCCAATAGTGTCTCCTAATATCTTAGGTCCAATGAAGTTTCCATCTAGCTGTTGAATAACAAATATTATTGGTAAAAACCATAAAGCTTGAATAGGTGAAACAAATAAAATTATAATAAAAGATGGTATTGCACCTATGAATGGTCCAAAAAACGGAATTATATTAGTTATACCAACTATTACAGATACTAATACTGTATATGGCATCTTAAATATAGTTAAAATAATAAATGTTAGAACTCCAATAATTAATGAATCTATTATTTTACCTACTAAAAATCTTCCAAATGTATAATTACTTTTATGAACTAACCTAATTAAATTATTAGCATTTTTTTCATTTAAAAGTGCAAATGTTATCTTTTTACTTAAAGCACACAATTTATTCTTATCAATTAATAAATATACTGATATTATAATACCTAATACAACATTCCATATACTAGATGCAACTTTTGCTAAGGCTCCTCCTAGCGCTGGAAGTAAATTTGTTATAACTCTAATTATAGAATTAATAGAGCTATTAATATTATCCATTAAAACTTTTGAGTATTGCTCCCCAATGTTTAAATCCTTCATAATATTATTTATAAAATCAGTTGTGTTTGAAATATAAGTAGGTATATCATTAACTAATCCAACAATACTATCTATAACTTGCGGAACTAAAAACTTTACTACTAAGC
The DNA here is from genome assembly GCA_023427705.1 of Bacillota bacterium. Taxonomy (GTDB): domain Bacteria; phylum Bacillota; class Clostridia; order Clostridiales; family Clostridiaceae; genus Clostridium. The sequence goes on from JAEZAL010000297.1 coordinate 2,075, forward strand.
TAATTATTAAAAATGCTGTAATATACGAAAGTAAAATTGATAATCCTCTGGTAGATTTTAATTTTATTTTTTTCATATATTTAGTTTCAAAAAACTTATTTTCATAAAAATCTAAAAGAAAATTAATTATATAAGCTATTGAAAAGCCAATAATAAAAGGTTGTAATATAATAAATATTGAATCTAATTTATCAGTAAATATATTTACTTGTGATATTGCTAAATAGAATAAAATAACTGAAATTGCTACTAAAAATGAATAAACAGATATGGTAGTATACTTATTATTCCAATTTACTTTCATTTCAGACCTCCTTTTCTTAATTTATTTCTCTACTATTATAATTCATTTTTCATATAATTTTTATATTTTTATTAAATTTAATTAATTATTCATTATTTAGTAAAAAAATTGGAGCCATTTAACAGACTCCAATAATTAAAAATGAAGAATTATTAATAATTTTCCATTTTTTAATTTTAAATAAATAGTAATAAACTTATTGCCATTACTATCATTCCTAGTATTAATCCATATATTGATAAATGGTGCTCTCCATATTCTTTTGCTGCTGGTAACAATTCATCTAAGGATATAAATACCATTATGCCTGCAACCATTGCAAATATAATTCCAAAAGATAAATCATTAAAGAAATTTCTTAGTAGAAAATAACCAACTAATGCACCTATAGGCTCTGCCATTCCTGATAAAAATGAATACATAAAGGCTTTCTTTTTATCTCCTGTAGCATAATATATTGGAACAGATACAGAAATCCCTTCTGGGATATTATGAATTGCTATTGCTACTGCTATTGGTATTGCTATTTTCATATCGCTTAATGCTGATACAAATGTAGCTAATCCCTCTGGGAAATTATGAATTGCTATCGCCAATGCAGTAAATAAACCTGTTCTTAGCAATCCTCTTCTATTTCTCTCCTCTTCATTCTCTTCTGATGGTATTGATCTTACTTCGTGAGGATTCTCACCACTTGGTACAAATTTATCTATTATTGCTATTAATAGCATTCCTCCAAAAAAGGCAATTACAGTTAACCAACTACCTAACTTTTCTCCTCTAGCTAATACTAATGAATCTTTTGCCTTAGCAAATATTTCAATCATTGAAACATATATCATAACACCTGCTGAAAATCCCAAACTAACAGATAAAAACTTTTTATTTGTAGTTTTAGCCAAAAAGGCAATTAAACTTCCAATACCTGTAGCAAGGCCAGCAAATAGAGTTATCATAAAAGCTATTATTACATTGTCCATCTCTTTCCCCCTTAGTACACTTTTTTATATTTTTTATATATTAATTTTACACTTTTTTACCTCATATTTCAAATATTAATATATATATGAAAAGAGTTGACTTTTACTTAATCAACTCTTTTATTTGTTTATATGAATTTAATTAAAACTCCTACTTATAAACTATTGGCAATTTCTCCAAGATGAATTACATGTTCCATTTCCATTTGATGCTGTACTTACATTATTTGCATTGCAAGATAAATTGTTAACAGCTCTAGAAACATCTCTTAATGCTCTATTATAACCAGATCTGAAACCATTATTAAATCCTTCTCTTCTACCTCTTTCAAGGCCAGCATTACATCCATCTCTGTAGCCTCTTTGATACCCATCTCTTAGGCCCCTTTGATAGCCATCTCTTAGTCCTCTTTGATAAGCAGCTCTAGCTAGTTCATCAGCTCTGCTTAATCCTCTTGCTAAGCCAGAATTGTATCCTTCCCTTAACCCGATTTCTCTACCTTGTTGTCTACCTCTTTCTAGTCCTCTTCTAAACCCTTGTTGTAACCCCTCCCTTAAACCTCTTTCATAACATTCTCTAGCATTAAGAACTCCATTTGAACAATCTTCATTATTTCCTAACCCAAAGGTCTCTGCATCTATGTCATTCAAGTCACCTGTGCACCTATTATTGTTTCCTAAGCCAAAAGTTGCAGCATCTATGTCGTTTAAATCACCTGTTAATCTACTATTATTTTCTAAACCTAAAGTTGCAGCATCTATATCGTTTAAATCACCTGTGCATCCATTATTTCTTTCTAAACCTAAAGTTGCAGCATCTATGTCATTTAAATCACTTCTAGATCTACTATTACTAAAATTACTTCTACATCCATTATTACAACTAGAACTTAATTCATCTAAATTTGGTGAGTCTAAATTTGAAAAGCTAAAGCTTCCTAATCCATTTTCTAAATCTACAAAATCATCAATTGATCTTGATTCAGCTTCATCATTTCCTAGTCTGCTTAAAATTTCTTCAAAATCTTCAGCATTATATCCATAATTAGTTCCCATCTTTTTTATCTCCTTGTATATTCATATAATATATAATATATGCTTACATTCTTGCTTTTGTTAATGCCTAGGATAACATAATTTTATTCGTTAAGTAGTGAATATACTTCCCTGACTAAATTTTTAACTCTATCTGGAAGTTTGGATAATGCTTTTTCTCTTTTTCTTTCATCTTCTATTTGAGCTATTCTCATTACCTCTTGTTGAACTCCAGGAATACTGTTAAATTCTGATACTATTCTATTAAATCTTTCTGCAAATCTAGGATCCTGCATCTTTGCTTGTAACTTCATTATTAAGTTATAATTATTCATGAAAATTTTACTCCTAACCTTATTTTACTTTATCTTATTCATATATAAATTTATTTGTGAATACAAAAAAGTGGGAGAAAGATATTATATGAGTGCGACTTGGAGCGAATGCGACGGAAGAGATTGAATAGAATAAACAAGAGAAAGAAATTTATATTAACAATTAGCTTTTTCATAATTCCGAAATGAAATGAGGAATTATTACATTCAGTATATAGGGATAAAGATATTATATGACTGCGACTTGGAGCCTGCGACGGAGCTAGCAATATAATATCTTTCTCCCACTTTTTTGTATTCACAAATAAATTTATATATGAATAAGATAAATTAAAATAATATTAGGAGCAAGGTTT
>JAEZAL010000144.1 GCA_023427705.1 Bacillota bacterium
ATACCATTATGTCCTTCGCCAAGAAAAACAGCCTCTTTAAATAGTTTTTCAGTTTCCTCATCAAAATCTGCTGAATAAGAATAAGTCCTAGGCATATTACTCTCCCACAAAATACTATTATTATATATTATTATTAATTCCTAGATAATATCACTAGTTTATTTTTTATAAATACCATAAATATAAAAAGCCTAGATTAAATCTAGACCTTTTTCATTATATATTAAGTTTTATCTTTCATTACCTAAAAAAACTAATCCCATTGTTCCTGGTCCACCATGAGTACCAATAACTGCTCCTATAGAATTTATAACTATATCTTTTACTTTAAATTCTTTTAGTATCATTTTCTTAAGCTCTAATGCATCTTCAATACAATCTGCATGACAAATAAATATAGTTTGCTCTTCCAAATTTTCTCCCTTTGATTCCATTTGTTGTAATAAATACTTTAAAGCTTTTTTTCTTCCTTTTACTTTTTCTGTAGCAACTACTTTACCTTCATTGTTTAATTTTAAAGTTGGTTTTATTCCAAGTAAGCCACCTACTGCTGCAACTGCACCTGATACACGTCCACCCCTTTTTAAATGATTTAAATCATCTACTGCAATAGTATGTATTACTTTTCTTTTTATTGATTCTAAATAATCTACTATCTCTTCAGCAGACTTATTATCTTTTATCATTTCAACAGCTTTATATACTAAAGATCCTTGTCCTACAGAAGCGCTTAACGAATCTATAACATATATTTTTGCGTTAGGATGTTCTTCTATCACCATATTTCTAGCTGTAACTGCACTACTTACAGTTCCACTTAAGGCACCAGATAGCCCTATATAAATTATAGTTTTTTCTTGTTCTACATACTTTGTAAACATTTCACAAAATGTTCCTACATTAACTTGAGTAGTAGAAGGCATAGCTCCTTCTTTTACAGTTTTATAAAAATCTTCATGACTTAAAGTTTGTCCAAAGTCATCTTTTATAAATTCTCCATTTAAATTAACCATTAATGATGCAAAATCAATATCATTTTCTTTTAAATAATTTATAGATAAATCACAAGCTGAATCTGTAATCAATTTTATGCTCATATATTTCAACTCCTATAAGTAATAATTTCATCTGTACTGATATTATAACTAGGAATCATTTCATTGTCAAATCTTTTGATTATCAAACTATTGTTTTACTTATAATCCTTTAATAATGTTAATTAAGTATCATGAACTATGTTAATGGTTAAGCTAAGTAATATAAATATATCTAATAATGAAAATTAACTATCTATATTAGTTGAAAATATTTGTATATACTTCATTAGAATTTAAAAATATTTTTACTCAAAATATATTTAAACCTTTATTTGGAAGTTTATATTGACAAAAAAATATCAAAGTATTATACTTATTTTACAATAAAAACTTAATTTGCTAATTTTAGGAGGATATCATGGGACGTTTAAAAGGTAAGGTTGCTATAATTACAGGTGGAAATTCCGGAGTTGGAGCAGAAACTGCATTGCTTTTTGCAAAAGAAGGTGCAAAGGTTGTCATCACTGCACGTCGTGAAGCTCAATTAATTGAAGTTGCAAATAACATAAGAGAAATAGGTGGCGATGTTATTACAGTAGTAAGTGATGTATCTAAGGCTGACGATGCAAAAAAAATTATTTCTAAAACTATCGAAGCTTATGGGAAAATAGATATTCTTGTTAATAATGCTGGTGTATTAGAAGAAGGATTAAAACCAATAGACTGTGTCCTTGATGAAGATATTGAATATGTTTTAGATATTAATACAAAAGGATCAATGTATTGTATACGTGAAGCTGCAAATGAAATGATAAAAAACGGTTCTGGTTCTATTGTAAACGTATCATCTATAGCAGGTGTAATAGGTTGTGGTGGAGCTGCATATGTTTCATCAAAAGCAGCAATTATAGGAATAACTAGACATACAGCACTTCGTTTTGCTGGTACTAATATTCGCTGTAATGTTGTTTGCCCAGGAACTATAGTAACTCCAATGGTAGCTGATATGAGACCAGAAACTCTTGACCCAAATATGATAGGGCAAATGGCTAAACACAGTGATTTATCTGTTCAACCTTGTATGGCTGAAGACGTTGCAAATATTATTCTATTTTTAGCAAGTGACGAATCTCGTGCAATTACTGGTCAAACAATTATTTCAGATTTTGGTAGCACTCTATAATCTTTATATTTAACTTCAAATGCAACTAGTTAAATATGGATTTTAGATAAATCTCCCTAAAAGGAGCTATTGCAAATTTTTATATTTGCTATAGCTCCTTTTTTTTATAATTAATTTAAAGAATACTAAAGGGACACTCATATAAAGTGTCCCTTTAATCTATATTTATATTATTGATTTACTATTAAGCATTCTCCAGTCATTTCAGATGGTTTTGCTAAGCCCATTTCATTTAGCATTGTTGGTGCTATATCAGCTAACTTACCTTCTTGTAATGTTCTTCCTTCAGTATTGTTTGATACCCATATAAATGGAACTGGATCTGTTGTATGAGCTGTAAATGGATTTCCTGTTGAGAAATCTATCATTGTTTCAGCATTACCATGGTCAGCAGTTATAAATAATGTTCCATCTTTTTCTAATATCTTATCTGCTACTCTTCCTAGGCATTCATCAACAGTTTCTATAGCTTTAACAGCTGCTTCCATAACCCCTGTATGACCAACCATATCTGGGTTTGCATAGTTTAATATAACCATATCATACTTATCTGAATCTAATCTCTTTATTAACTCATCAGTTACTTCATAAGCACTCATTTCTGGTTTTAAGTCATATGTTGCAACCTTCGGAGAAGAGATTAAAGCTCTATCTTCACCTGGATTTTCCTTTTCAACTCCACCATTAAAGAAGAATGTAACGTGAGCATATTTTTCTGTTTCAGCAATTCTTAATTGGTTTAATCCTTGATTTGAAACATATTCACCTAAAGTATTGTTAATGCTTTCTGGTCTATATGCAACATTAACACCTTCTAAAGTCTTATCATATTGAGTCATAGTAACAAAAGTTAAGTTTAGTCTTTCTCTATCAAATCCAGCAAATTCTTTATCATTTATAGCTCTAGTTATTTCTCTAGCTCTATCTGGTCTAAAGTTAAAGAATATTACAGAGTCTCCATTCTTAATCATACCATCTTTTTCTATAACAGTTGGTAATACAAATTCATCAGTTTTGTTATCATTGTATGATTTTTCAATTGCTTCAACTGCTGAAGATGCCATTTCACCTTTGCCAAGTACCATTGCATTATAAGCTAGTTCAACTCTTTCCCATCTGTTATCTCTATCCATAGCATAATATCTTCCTGATATAGTAGCTATTTTACCTACACCAATTTCCTTCATGTAGTCTTCAAGTTCAGATATAAAGAATTTACCTGATGATGGTGGAACATCTCTTCCATCCATAAAGGCATGAACATAAACTTTTGTTAATCCTGATTCTTTTGCTAATTGTAATAATCCCTTTAAGTGATCTATATGTGAATGAACTCCACCATCTGATAATAATCCCATTAAGTGAAGTGCTGAATTATTCATTTTAGCATTATTAATTGCTAAATTTAAAGCTTCATTCTTAAAGAATCCACCTTCATTAATTTCTTTAGTTATTCTAGTTAATTCTTGATATATAATTCTTCCAGCACCAATATTTAAGTGTCCAACTTCTGAATTACCCATTTGTCCATCTGGTAATCCTACATGTAATCCACTTGCTTGTAATTGAGTACTTGGATATTTTTCTAATAATCTATCAAAATTAGGTTTATTTGCTGCTTCAACAGCATTTCCATCTGACTTAGGAGCAATTCCAAAGCCGTCTAATATCATTAACATTACAGGTCTCTTCGCCATAATTCCCTCCAAATTTTCATAATCTATATTTGAAATTACATTGACAATAATATCTTTCTTTAATTTCTACTATATTATACTATATTTAATTTAAATACACAATAAATGTGCCCTTCAGTTAAACCTTTGCATAAAATATTTTTTAATAATTATTATTACTTAATAAAAAGCTGTATAACAATTATTTTATAATTATTATACAGCTTTAATTAATTAAAAGTTTACTATTTGAGAGAAATCTGCTGGAACTAAGCTAGCACCACCAACTAAAGCACCATCAATGTCTGACATAGCCATTTGATCTTTAATTGTATTTGGTTTAACTGATCCACCGTATTGAATTCTTACTTTATCAGCAACTTCTTTACCAAACATTTCAGCAACTACGTCTCTTATAGCTTTTATTGTTTCATTTGCTTGTTCGTTAGTTGCAGTTTTACCAGTTCCAATTGCCCAAATTGGTTCATAAGCAATTACAACTTTTTCAGCTAATTCATTTGATAATCCTTCTAAATCAGCTTT